>JAYVHJ010000068.1:0-12215 GCA_043771315.1 Raineyaceae bacterium | reverse complement strand
GATACGCACTGCGGTGCGTATCTACAAACACATTATTTACAACCTAAACAGTTACCTAAAAATAACGCAAATCTTTAGTTATTTTCTCAATCAAGGCGTTTGTTCTTGATTTAATGCTTATTGTTTTACTTTGTTTGTCTTCATACAATTCCACCAACACCTCACCAGTTTTCATTTTGAAGAAAATGCCTTTTTGCCACATAAAAGTTATATCTTCCAACTCTGGTAAATAACTCACATACGACATAAAGCCATAAATCAAGCCTTTGGGTAAAAAAGAATGTGTTTTTCTCACATTTTGCAAAGCCAATGCATTTTCTTTTTCCCACTCCCACGCTAACACCTCATCTGGCTTATCAGCAGGCAAAAACTGCGGAATAATAAAGGTTCTATCTGAAAAATTATTGGAGTGAGCCTTCTTTGTTACAAACGCCAATTCTGCACTCAACATAAAATCTATAAAGATTTTATGGTCTTCTTCTGGGTAATTTTGCCAAATTTTGCAAATATTTTCATACAAAAATAATCCTTTTTGACTTTTTAAAACTTCAAATTCTGGGCTTTCTCTGTCCAAAACCTTATAAATTGCTTCTATCACCCAAGATTGATTGATGATGATTTTGTTATTGAAATAATGGCTTTTGTGATAAACCACGCCTGTATCATGCAAATACCCTAATATGGTGGAGGCTGATTTTTGTGTTCCTTTACTCTGGCAAATTGCCTCAAACTCTGAAAATTCTATTGTTTTGGTGTAGTTGCTTTGCAATTTTAGCATTTCTTCTCTTACTTCTACCCAATTTGTAGGTAAATTTGGACTTTGAAAAGAGGGATTTTCTGAAAAAATAGTCAATAAATTATTTTCCAATTCCTCAAAACCTTGGTTGGTTTTTGCACTCACACCCATAAAATCCAAAATAAAATATTGATTTTTAAGTGCCTCTTTTTGTTCAAAAGAAAAATCATCAGAAAAAGCATCTATTTTGTTCTGTAATACCAAAATAGGACTTTTTGGGGCAAAATACCTAGCATATTCAAGCCAATAACGTAGTTTTTCGTTTTCATATTTTGTGTTGTGCCATTCGTGAAAATCCCTGTTTTCATTTTCAAAATCCCACACCAACACAAACAAAGCATTGGTTTGCATAAAAAGTTGGTGTGTAGCGTGGTACAAATCTTGCCCTGCAAAATCCCAACAATTCAACTGAAAATTCCCCAATTTTCTACGCAACATCACAATGGCGTGGGTAGAGTTATGTTGGCTATCAAATACAAAATTTTCTTTTTCAACCAACCTTTTTGCAATTTGGGTTTTGCCTACACTGCCATTTCCAATAAAAATTACTTTTATCTCTTTATTTTCAATTCCTTCATATTTTTCCAAATCTCCCAAAAAATCACGCATTTTATGGATATTGTCAGAGTCCTTAAAAATTTCTTGTGGAATATTTTTAATGGGATTTTCTGAAAGCCAAATTTCATTTAAACTTGTCAAAGAATTGAGCCACGACAAAGAAATAGTTGTAATTTTATTGTTGTATAAATTTAAACTCGCTAAACTTGCCAAATTTTGCAAAGGAAAAATATCAGAAATTTGATTGCCCTCCAAATCTAAATTTGTTAAATTTGTCAGATTTTGCAAAGGAGAAATATCTGAAATTTGATTATTCCGCAGATTTAAATTTGTTAAATTCGTTAAATATTGTAAAGCAAAAATATCTGGAATTTGATTATAACATAAATTCAAATCTTTTAAATTTATACAATATTGTAGAGCCGAAATATCTGAAATTTGACTACTTTCTAAATTTAAATTTGTTAAATTTATCAGATATTGTAAAGGGGAAATATCTGATACTTGAGTATTATATAATTGTAAAGTTAAGTTTTTAAGATTTATTAAGTACTGCAAAGCAGAAATGTCTGAAATTTGAGTACGACCTAATTGCAAATTTAAATCTGTGAGATTTGTTAAGTATTGCAAAGCAGAAATGCTTAAAATTTGAGTCTCATATAAGTGTAAATTCAAATTTGTGAGATTTGTCAAATATTGCAAAGCAGAAATGTCTGAAATAGGAATACTATGCAAATTTACATTCAAATCTGTGAGATTTGTCAAATATTGCAAAGGAGAAATATTTAAAATTGGATTACCCCACAAATTTAAACTTGTTAAATTTGTCAAATATTGTAGAGCAGAAATATCTGAAATTGGGTTTTGCCAAAGCCTTATATCTTTTAGTTTCACTAAATATTTTAAAGCAGAAATATCTGAAAGTTGATTATGGCTTAAATCTAAACTTGTTAAATTTATCAGGTATTGCAAGGCAGAAATATCTGAAATTTTATTACTTCCTGAATTTAAATTTGTTAAATTTGTCAAGTATTGCAAAGCAGAAATATCTGAAATTTGATTATCGTTTAAGTCTAAATTTGTTAAATTTGTCAGATATTGCAAAGCAGAAATGTCTAAAAGTTGTTCGCTTTGTAAAACTAAATCTTTTAAATTTTTGCAATATTGCAAAGCAGAAACATCTGAAATTTGATTGCCCTGCAAATTTAAACTTGTTAAATTTGTCAGATATTGCAAAGAAGAAATATCTGAGATTTGAGTATAGTTTAAATTTAAAGTTGTTAAATTTGTCAAATATTGTAGAGGAGTAATATCTGAAATAGTAACGTTATCCAAATTCAAACTTACTAAATTTGTTAGATATTGCAAAGCAGAAATATCATAGGGTATATCATTATCAGGACCATACTCATACTGACCCAAACTCAAATGCGTCAGGTTTGTGAGAGATTGCAAAATATAAAAGTCCGAAGGATAAACTTCATCTAAATTCAAATGAGTCAAGTTGGTCAAAAATGGCAAAAAAGAAAGGTCTATTTGATAATTTTCAGTCAAATTTAAACTTGTCAAATGTGTACATTCTTCCAATAATTTTAGTTCAGAATCTGTTATTGCATTGGGGTATTGATAGCTTAGGTCTAACACAGGGTTTTGACTTTCCAAACATTCACGGATTATTTGTTCTAGTTCTGTCATTCTTTTTTGAGTTGTTGAGATTTGTTCAGGATTTTAAGACAAATAAAGCTTGAAAAGGCTTTAATGTTAATAGTCGTAGGTGAAACCTACAGGAACAGGATTATTTACAAAGTAAAATATATATTTTCCAAAATCATTTCCGTTTAAAGTATATCTTTATTTTTGAGACAGCACAATTTTATATGACATTGTTTTTGTTGAATACTTACAATCATTATCACACGCTTTATATCCACTTTTATTAAAAAATAAGCACACAAAAGAACTTTTAGAAAGTTTTGCAAAAAAGAACCCGTTTTTATCAGTTGTTAAAGTAATTTTATCTCTTCCTAGATATTCATCATAGTTTTTATGCCAGAATCACTTTCAAACCTATCATTTTCAATCAAAACTATGACATTTTCTACTGGATTATTTGTTTTACTATCAAGAACATAACCTTTAATTTCTACATTTTCTATATCTCTATTTAGGATGTAAAATGCGGAAAGATATAATAAAAATAAAAGCACTATAATCAAGGTGGATATTATTAAATACTTCCATATTCGTACCATTACTTAATTTTTTTCTCACTTTGGGTTTAGGAACTTTTACTTGCACAACGCCTGCACTTCTTGTGCACTAGGTATGCTCATATAAGAGAATTTACCTTTTACAACGCCATCTTTGAGTATCATAATACCAGGACTTGTACGTATCATTGTTTTAAGCACTTTTCCGTCCATTCCGTAGGCAGGAAAAGCCAAACGGTATTCGTGGCGTACGGCTTCCATTTGTTGCGTAGAATTGGTCAAAAGCCAAGTTTCTATGTTCATTTTTTTTAGTTCGTCTGCTAATGTACCTACATTTTTGAGGCTTTGCAAATGAGATTTTTCTAAGTCTGGTACTAAAATAAGCAACCTATTTCCCTTAAAAATCTTCTGCGTAAGGCTTGTATCTGCGCCTATAACAGCAAAATCAGTAACTTTTGCTTTTGCTTCTGGATTTAGAAGTTCTTTATCATACGACTTGTATTTATAAGTCAATGTATCATTAAATTTGTCTTCCCAAGCCTCACTTTGCTCATCTTTTTGTGTTTTGAGGTTAGTAAAAACGTATTTTTCTTTGCTATATCTCAAAGGTTCTGATGGTTTCATTTGTGCAGGAATGTTGTTTCCAACCTTGTAGGGCAAAAAATCAACTGGTGGAAGATAATAAATGGCATACAATGCAAGCCCTAAACAAGCAATATTTGTAACAATATCAATTCTTAAACCCCATTGTGGGGATAAATTTGGTATGATTTTTTTCTGTTGAATAAATAAAACCCCTATCAAAATGGTCAGAACAACATCTTTAAAGAAAGATTCTACTGGTTTTAGCTTGATAGCATCACCAAAACAACCGCAATCTGTTACTTTATTGTAGTGCCACGAGTAAAAAGTAAGGAAAGTAAAAAACAAAATCATCAAAAACAACATCCAAATAGTAAAGCGTGTACGGTAGCCTGTGAGCAGATTAACGCCCAAAATGACCTCCAAACCGCACATCAAAACAGAAAAAATAATGGCATAATCACGCAAACCATACATAAATTTGCTTAGCGTAGTTTCTTTGATTTGGTCGTTTGGAATGGGTTGAGCTTGTCCGTTGATGACAATTTGTGCAGGCTTATCTTTGAGGTCGTCTGCAAAAACCTCAAAATATTCTTCTAGTTTGATTTTTGTGCCTACTGGGTCGTTGAGTTTGATAAGTCCAGAAAAAATAAACAACGAGCCAACAAGGAAAATAATAATTTTATTGATAATTTTCATAGAAATGGTATTTTTTAGAAGTAAAAGCCCCTAAATCCCAAAGGGGACTTTAATACAGTTACTTTATATTTCTCCGTTTGGAGTTGGGCAATTTTGTAAACAAAATAAGCACCTTCAAAAAAAGAAGATGCTTTTTGAAATCTTAATAATTTTGTAACTAATTTTATAAATATAGGAATAGTCCTATTTTATTGTTCATTTTGTATTTAATACACAACTTACGAAAGTAAATATTTATTTTGAATAGTAAGTATTGTATCATCAATATTTTTGGCAGCAATGGCTTCTCCAATGGTTGCAAATTCCCAATTTCCGTTGGGCTTGCGTACCAATTTACCCATTACCATAGACACATATCCCTTGAAAGAGGCATCACCAGAAAGGTTAAAAGTAGCAAAAACAGACTGCACACGTGTTGGCGTACCTTCAAAAATCCTAATTTTAGAGTAAGGAATATCTGCAAAATCTTGGTTATTATAAGAATTGAGATAAAAAACAATACTAGTGACCTTTGGATTTACTTGATTAAGTTTGATTTGGATAACTTCGTTGTCAAAGCCATCATCTCCATCTGTGTCGCCATCTCTGTCGTCTCCACTGTGTATGATAGCACCATCACGTGAACGCAATTTTTTGTAGTAAACAGTTTCAATAATAGCATTTTCTTTGCCATCTTGTTCACCATAAGTAGTAACACTACCATCTAAATCAACGGCAATGGTTTCTTTGAAAAGTCCAAAAAAGGCAGGTTTTTTGATAGACCCCCAATTTAGCCCAATACAAACTTCTTCTAGTTTGTGTCCGTCTTTTTCTAAAGAAATTCTACTTCCTTTACTAAGATTGATACCAGTTTTTTTATTAAGTTCTATAGACATTTTTTTGAAGTGTGAAGTGTGAGGTATGAAGTATGAAGTATAAAGTCAAAAAAGATTTCATACTTCATACCTTGAAAAATTATGCGTACATATCTACGTAGCCTTGTAATCCTTTATTTGAGCCAATGCCAGATGCCACAAAAATCCATTCTCCGTTTTCTCTTTTCAAGCGTCCAAATTCTATATCTGTATTGTCTGGATAGTTGGCATCAAGGTCATAACGCAAGATTTCACGTTTTGTAGCCACATCAACCATACGAATATAGGCATCAGAAAGCATACCAAAATTATATTTTCTTGTTGCTGCTTCGTGTATGCTCACGACTAGCAAAATTTCTGAAATATTGTTAGAAATAAGGTCAAGATTAGCCAAAATCATTTCATCATCTTCATCACCTACACCTGTGCGGTTGTCACCTGTATGTTGCAAACCACCATCAGGAGATTTTAGGTTGTTGTAAAAAATGAAATATTCATCAGATGGGAGTTTGCCCGTAGGACCTACCATAAAGACAGAAACGTCCAAATCTAGTGAATTGCCCGCTTTTACTTCCCACCCTAAGCCCAACATTATTTTTTTGAGTGTTGGCTCTGTTTTAGTGAGGTTAAATGTACTTCCTTTTTTGAGTGATATAGCCATTTTTTAGGTAAAATTTTATGGTTTGTTGATGCTGATTAATAATAATTGTGTAAAAATAAACTTCTTTTTTGTTAAAACAAAAAACTATTCCTAAAAATCTGTATTTTTGTAAATATTTTTATAGATATTTACTGATTTATGCTATTTCTAGCGTTATTATGGCTTTTTTATTGATTAAAAATCTTGCTGATATTCGTATCAAAATTATTCCCAAATTTTCTATTCTAAAAAATTTACAAGAGAATTTTATAGATTTTAGCCACGCTTGTGGCGGCAAAGGACGTTGTGTAACTTGCAAAATGAAGGTTTTACAAGGTGAAAATATGCTTAGTGCGCCTACAAATGCAGAAAATAACTTTAAAAATCTTCAACTTTTCAAAGAAAATGAGCGACTTGCGTGTCAAACTTACGTAAATACAACTGATTTTGAAGATGAAATCATAATAATCAGCGTTCCAAAAGAAACACAATTACCACATTTGGAGTATTTGGAGTGATTTTCAATACATTGTTCTGCGTTCCGTAAGTGCGACTTACGGCTATTATTGTTAAATCCTTTCAGGATTTTAATACAATTCATAATTCACAACTCATAATTCACAACTCATAATTATTTTGCGTTATTTTATACAAATTTCTTACAAAGGAACAGCTTATAATGGCTGGCAAATTCAGCCAAATGGCACAACAGTACAGGAAAAAATCCAAAAAGTGCTTACAACCACGCTCCGACAAGAAATTGAGCTTGTGGGAAGCGGGCGCACAGACACAGGCGTACATGCAAGCCTACAAGTAGCACATTTTGATACAGAAAAAGTGCTTACAAACCAAAATTTGCGACAATGGAACGGAATGTTGCCCAAAGACATCAGTATCAACAATATAGAAGAAGTAAATCCCACTGCTCACGCTCGTTTTGATGCTACTTTGCGTAGCTATGAATACCGTATTTGTTTAGATAAAAACCCTTTTTTGACTGATTTAGCCTACTTTTATCTAGGAAAAACAGATATTAATTTGATGAATTTGGCAGCAAAACAACTTTTGGAACACAAAGATTTTGAATGTTTTAGCAAAGTAAAAACACAAAAAGATCATTTTATGTGTAATATAACTGTGGCAGAATGGGTGAAAATAGATAATTTATTGATTTTCAAGATTTCAGCAAACCGTTTCCTGCGTGGAATGGTGCGAGCTATTGTAGGAACTTTGCTAGAAATAGGTGCAGGCAAACGAAGTTTTGAAGATTTTGCAGAAATTCTTACTTCAAAAAACCGACAAAAAGCAGGACACGCAGCACCGCCAGAAGGGCTTTTTTTGGTTGATGTGAAGTATTTTTAGTGTATTAAAAATGCTATTTTTATCAAAAAATAAAATAAAAATTTGGTATATTCATTTTAAATCCTACCTTTGTGAAGTTATTTTGAAAAATGCAGTTTTTCTAAAACATTTTTCCTAACGCTTTTCTATAACGCATTTCCATTTATATTTTCTGATTTTTTCCTAAAAATCTCCAAAAATCCTCCATTAAAACTTACTACGTTTTTGGTTCATCAGCCTAAAAACGCATTTAAAAGGCATTTAAACGCATTTCCTACCTTATTTCGTAATTTATGTACAACATTGATGAGCTAAACCTCAAACTTCTTTCAGAACTTAAAGAAATAGCTGACACCTTCCAAGTCAATACCAAAAAACTCACTAAACAAGAACTTGTTTACAAGATTTTGGACGAACAAGCAAAACTCCCAGATGACAAATTTGCTATCCAAATTCAAGAAAAAACTTATGATGAAATCCTCTTAGATAACGGCACAGAAAAGCTAGAGGAAGACCCAAAACGCAAACGTATCAAAAGGCAAAATGTCCAACCAACTACAAATGAAGAGGTTTCTGTCAATGAAAATAACGTTTTGGAAACAGAAATAAAACCTATTTCTTCTGAAAATTCAGAAAATAATCAAGAAGATTTAAAGGAAAAATCAGACGAAAAAATAGATAACAATTCAAAGGAGATTCCAAAAGATAAAATTTTTGTGAAACATCACCAAAATAAAAAACATCTTGAAAATACGAATAATTTAGAAAATTCTGACAACCAAAATTCAGAAAATCAAAATACTGATAATCAATCTGATAATCAAGTAGTTGAAACAGAATTGAAAACTGTTACAAACATCTCTACAAATGTTGTTCCAAGAGAACACAAAAACCCCAATCAACACAACAAAAACCCTAATCATAACCAAAATTTGCAGAAAAAACGTGATAGTTTGCGTGATTTTGATGGCACAATCAGCAATATGGGCGTGCTAGAAATGATGCAAGACGGCTATGGTTTTTTGCGCTCCGCTGATTATAATTATTTGTCAAGTCCTGATGATATATACGTTTCACACTCTCAAATCAAACTTTTTGGCTTGCGTGTGGGTGATACAGTGAAAGGTTTTGTACGTCCACCAAAAGAAGGTGAAAAATATTTTGCACTTTTGCGTGTGGAAAGTGTAAACGGCAAAACGACAGAAGAAATCCGTGATAGAATACCTTTTGAGCATCTTACGCCACTTTTTCCAAAAGATAAACTCAAACTTAGTACCTCCTCTAGTTTGTTTTCTACTCGTCTGCTGGATATGTTTGCGCCAATAGGCAAAGGACAGCGTGGAATGATTGTTGCACAACCCAAAACAGGTAAAACAACGCTTCTCAAAGACATTGCTAATGCTATTGTTGAAAACCACCCAGAAGTTTATTTGATTATTTTGCTTGTTGATGAACGCCCAGAAGAGGTTACAGATATGCAACGTAGCGTAAAAGCAGAAGTAATTTCTTCTACTTTTGATGAACAAGCAGAACGCCACGTAAAAGTGTCAGCTATGGTGCTTGAAAAAGCTAAAAGAATGGTGGAATGTGGTCACGATGTAGTTATTTTGTTGGATTCTATCACTAGGCTTGCTCGTGCTTATAATACAACTGTGCCATCTTCTGGTAAGATTTTGACTGGTGGTGTTGATGCCAACGCAATGCAAAAACCCAAACGCTTTTTTGGTGCGGCACGAAAAGTAGAAAATGGCGGCTCTCTCACTATTATTGCTACTGCACTTGTGGATACAGGCTCACGTATGGACGAGGTGATTTTTGAGGAATTTAAGGGAACTGGTAATATGGAACTGCAATTAGACCGCAAATTAGCCAACAGACGTGTTTATCCTGCTATTGATATTCCTAATTCTGGCACTCGTAGGGAAGATTTGCTTATT
Organism: Raineyaceae bacterium; assembly: GCA_043771315.1. Classification (GTDB taxonomy): domain Bacteria; phylum Bacteroidota; class Bacteroidia; order Cytophagales; family Thermonemataceae; genus JANYGM01. The sequence continues at coordinate 2,598 of JAYVHJ010000068.1, read as the reverse complement.
GATAAAGACGACCTAAAACGCATTTGGATACTCCGCAAATATATGGATAGTATGAATTCTAACGAAGCTATGGAGTTTTTGCTAGACAAAATGAAACACACGCAAGACAATAAAGAGTTTTTGAACTCTATGAGTAGTGGGAAATAGGTTGTCTCAACTACGAATTTTCAATTACGAATTATGTAAAAAATGGTTTGTTGCTTGATTTCGCAAGCAACAAACCATTTTTTACAAAGGATAGAAATGAAATAAACATTCGTACTCCCAACCTCTTACTTCGTACCTTTTTCTAAGCCTAATTCAATTCTAGTTTTTTTAGGAATTTTTGCTACTACAAGGTCGTAGGATTCATTTATCCATTCCAAAATTTTATTTGTGCTGATAGTACCATCTACAAAAATGGTTATCCAATGTGTTTTATTCATATGGAAAGCAGGTTTTATACTATCATATTGTTCACGCAAAAGCACCGCATTTTCTGGGTCACATTTGAGATTTATGGCAAAATCTCCCTCCAAAGAAGTCAAGGCAAACATTTTCCCTGCTACTTTGAAAACTAATGTAACTTCATCAAAAGGCAATTCTTGTGTGGTGAGTGGCTTTTTTAGGCAATATTGTTGCAAATCTTCTATATTCATAATAATTGTGAATGACTTTGTTTCAACGAGAGATAAAGATTTGGGAAAGTGGGCTTATTCGTGTACTTTTGTTTCCCCAAAAACCAAAATACACATGGAAACGCCTCAAATAAGCCCAAGCAAAGATACATGTAAAATTAAGAATTGGAAAAAACTTTAAGACAGGGTTTAAGGGCGAGTTAGATGCTAGGAAATTTGAGAATCAATAAACTGAAGTGTTGCTTAAATGCAAGATTTTAAACCGTTTTGCCCAAATAGGAATGCCTCAAAGCCAGAATTTTCAAAAAATTTAAAAAAGTGCAACGGTAAACAAGAATAGTACCGTTGCAACAAAGTCATTTTATATGTATCTTTGCGTGGGCTTATTTGAGTGGTTTCCATTCGTATTTGAGTTTTGGGGAAAACAAAAGTACACGAATAAGCCCATTTTTCCTAATACTTAAACCTCGTTGCAACAAAGTCTATTTGAAGTCGTATTGGTAGCAAGCCATTCGTCCATAAGTGGGGATATTTGCATACCCACGAGCCTATTTAAGTCAAACATTTTGATTAACTCCACTTCTGAATAATATTTTATCTTTTTTGCCATTGAATTTTCTTTATTATTCTACTTTTGATTAAGCACAAATATATAGAAAAAAGTTGTATTTTTGCTGAAATTCTTACCTAAATTTTATTTAATATTTTGGTCAATGCAAACAATTTTAGTCGCAGATAGTGGCTCTACAAAGACAGAATGGCGTATTTTGCTAAAAAATGAGCAAGAAACTATTTCCCTTATTCCTACAAAAGGTATCAATCCTTATTTTCAGACTTCTGTAGAGATATTACAAGATTTGAAAACTAATCTTTTCTCTCAAATAGCGGGTTATAACATCACAGACATATATTTTTATGGTGCAGGTTGTTCTACAGAAGAAAAAAAAGGAGCAGTAAAAGCTGTTTTTAATTCTCTCTACAAAACTGCAAATATCAATGTTTTTCACGATATGTTGGCTTGCGCACACGCCTTGTGTGGGCATACAGCAGGTATTGCCTGCATATTGGGTACAGGCGCAAACGCTTGCTTGTATGATGGCAACGACATTACACAAAATACCGTTAATCTGGGGTTTTGGTTAGGAGATGAAGGAAGTGGTGGATTTTTAGGTAAAAACTTGATTGTCAAATATTTACATAATGAATTATCCAAAGAATTATCAGAAAAATTGGAGAAAAAATATAATTTTTTGAAGGAAGAAAAACAAACAAAAACCATTGCACAAGTGTTGGATAGTGCCTACAAAAAACCGTTTCCAAACCGTTATTTTGCTAGTTTTGCGCCATTTTTCTCTGAAAATATTGAAGATGTATTTTGTAGGAATTTTGTAAAACAATCTTTTGAGATTTTTGTGGAAAGATATATTTTTAGCATAAAAAATTATCAAAATCACGAAATCTGCTTTACTGGCTCTGTGGCGTATGTTTTCAGGAATGTCTTGGAAGAAATTTTAAAAGAAAAAAATCTCAAAAAAGGAAAATTCATCAAAAGTCCTATTGATGAATTGGCAAAATACCATCTTGAAGTGTGAAGTTTGAGGTAAAATACATTGTACTTTGTATTTTATCTCACACTTTACACCTCACACCTATTTCTTCAGTTTTTCCTTAAAAATCTTTTTTAGTTTCTCTACTTTTGGGGCAATAATTATCCTGCAATAGCCTTCTGACGAGTTTTGGTTATAATAGTTTTGGTGGTAGTCTTCCGCACCATAAAAATTATTAAAATCTGTAACTTCCGTTACAATTGGATTGGGAAATGCTTTTTGCTCATTCAAAACCTTAATAACTTTCTCTGCAGTAGCTTTTTGCTCTGGACTTCTATAAAAAATAGCAGAACGGTATTGAGTACCTTTGTCGTTGCCTTGTTGGTTGGGCGTTGTGGGGTCGTGAGTAGCAAAAAACACTTCTAGTAAGTCTT
>JAYVHJ010000067.1:0-11149 GCA_043771315.1 Raineyaceae bacterium | reverse complement strand
ATTTTTTAAGGAAACTTTAGATAACTTGATAATCAAGATTTTATATTCGTCCTTCGTACTTTTTTTATTAGATATTATGTGCCAAACTTTCCTCTATCATTGGGTGATTTTTTGGAATGAGTGGAGCTTTTGCAAGCGTGTTTGCTACTACATATACAAATCCACAAGCAAACATCATAATAGAACCAATTTCCATAAGTCCAAAACCACCGTGTTCGCCAACAGTTCCTGGCATTACCATTACGAAAAAATCTAAATAGTGACCAATAATAATACCAAAAGCAGCCACTTTTAAGAAAATTTCTTTACGTTTTGCATCTCTTGTCATCAAAAATAACAAAGGAAATAAGAAATTGATAACCAAATTCATTGGAAGCATTGGCGCATAAACACCATCAAAACCTTCTAAACGTTCTTTAAAGTAAATAGTTTCTTCTGAAATATTGGCATAATAAATAAGCAAGAATTGAGAAAACCAAACATAAGTCCAGAAAATACTCAACCCAAACATAAACTTACCTAAGTCGTGTAAATGATTTTCATTTACCATTTTAAGGTAACCTTGTTCTTTCAAAAGAATAATAGTCAAAGTAATCACAGAAAAACCTGTAACCAACCAACTAGCAAGCATATACCAACCAAACATTGTACTAAACCAGTGTGTATCAATGCTCATTACCCAATCCCACGCAGAAGTAGAAGAAGTAACACCAAAGAAAACAAGGAAAGTAGCTGCCACAACTGTATTTTTATCATAATTCACTGCTGCTAGTCTATCTGTAACAGTATCTTCAGCCAAAGAATTAGCACGCAATTTTTCGTACAACAAGTACCAACCTGCAAAGTAAGCAAAGAAACGTATCAGCCAAAACAAAGGAAAAGTACCTTTGTCAAGAGGCCAAAAAAACATTCCTGCTTTGCCATCAATAATGCTATCATAAGTATCCGCACCTTTTATATACAAGTCAGCGTGTGTCCAATGGAACAAACTTGTATGCGAGAAATATGATGCAAGGAAAACAACCAACATCACAAGCCCAGTAATAGGCAAAAATTTACCAAAAGCCATAGGAATTCTTAGTATCAAAGAAGACCAGCCCGCTTTTGCCATATATTGCACCGCAATAAAGAAAACACCAGCTACTGCAATTCCTGTAAATAGAAGACTATTTACCCAAAGGTTTGCCCAAACTCTAGAAATCCAGTTAAAGCCGTGATGCCCTTCTGCTGCTTTTTCAGCATGTTTTGCGCCCTCGTGTGCAACACCTGCCGCCTCGTGATGTGCATTAAAATCTTTCATAGAGAAAATAACTGCGCCAATAATAAAAAGCACCAGTCCTATTCCTATTCCCATTACGAGTTTTTTCCTTAATTCAGCAGGAAATACATACTTTTCGTTGAGGTCGTATTCTACGTGTTCGTGAGCCATATTAGAATATATTTATAAATTTTTAAAGATATGTTAATGAGTGATTTTGTTGATAATTTTCAACTGTCGCTTGCCTCTTGGCAAGTGATGACTATCAATAGGCTTCTAGCCTATGAACCATTTTATGTATTTTGTATCTACCACAACGGCAAGATGCCGTTTATATAGTCGTCACTTAGCTGGAGCTAAGCGACAGCACACTTTCTATTTTTTCACAGCAACAGTTGCTACTGCAGGTGTTTTTGCAGTAGAATCTTTCTTTTCTTCCACTACAATAAGGCTTTTGCCAGTTTCATCAACTTGTCCTTGCAATACGTGAACATAGTTTGCTACTTGCCAACGCTCTAAAGGATTAAGTTGCGAAGCGTGTGACCACATACGCCCTTTTCCGTGAGTGATGACGTGCCAAATGTGTGCGCTATTTGCTTTTGCAATAGCTCCACCAGTCAAATTAGCAACACCTTGATATTTTGCACCAACTTTTCCATTACCTTTACCTTCTGCACCGTGACAAGGAGTACAAAGACGTTCATAAATAATTTTCCCTTCTGCAATAGATTTTTTATTGAGTGGAAGGGGATTTATGAGTGTTTTTTCTTCTTTTAGAATACTATCTTTATGTGTATTATAAACCATCAATCCCAAATCAGTTTTAGAACCATCATCATCTACAAAAGAAGTAGCATAATTGCGACGAGAAACTGTACCTGCAACAGGCTCACGCATATTCATTTGATATGGGTTGATTTTGTTGAGAGAGTCATCTACTGTAACCTGACTAAGTGGGTCATAAGCAATAGACGTGTACATATTTGGCGCAAACTCTGTTCCTGGGTCATTAGGATTTTGTCCACAAGACACAAGGCTCAAACTAGCTCCAAAAAGTAAAGAGGCGGATAAAATATTTTTTATTTTCATTATTTTAATAATTGTGAATTGTAAATTGTGAATTGTAAATTGTGAATTGTAAATGAATACAAAACATCAACTAATTATAGCAATTTACTTATCTTTTTTATTTGATTATCAAGTATTTACGAGAAATATCTGCATTGATATTCTAAAGCGTATTTGAATTAAAAACGTAATTCGTAATTGTTAATTCGTAATTGAATTAAGCTGCTTTTTCTACCATTTTAGGACTAGCTTCTGCACCGTATTTTAGCAAAATTTGAGAAATTTCTTCTTGAGATTTTCCTTCATTCTTATCCATATCAACAACTAAAACATATTTGTCATCAGTAGAACGTCTGTCAAAAGAAAATTCTTCTTTTCCAGGTCCCATATTATTAGAGATGAAAAAAGTAGCAACCATTCCCAAAGCGGCAATAAGTACAGTTGCCTCAAATGTAACTGGCACCATTGTAGGAATAGAAACATAGTTTTTACCCCCAATAATCATAGGCCAATCTATGCCAAGCATAAACGTAATCATCAAGATTGCTAACGAAAACCCAAGCGTTGCAAAGCAAAAAGCCGCAATAGGTATGCGTGTACGTGGGTGACCAATGTACACATCCAAATGGTGAATTGGGTGCGGAGAAAATACTTCGTGTACTCTCAAACCGTCTTCTTGTACTCTTTGTACAGCATTAAGTATAGCATTTTCGTGGTCATAAACACCAATCATATACTTGCTAGACTCTTTTATTAGTTTATTGTTGCTCATTTTGGTAGAGAATTTTCTTTGTTTAGTAATTTTTCCTTGTGTTGTCAGGTGTTTCCACCTGACAACACAGAAATGTTTATATCCTTAGTCTTTATCTGGATTATGAACTGCTGCTATTTTCACGCCTTCACCACCTGCTTTCTTAGAAAGTGCAATCACACCTCTTTCACGTGCCGCTTCATCAGAAGAATTAAGGGCTGCTTTTACTTCCGCCATATTGATTACTGGCAAAAATTTAGCAAATAAGAAAAATAATGTGAAGAATAAGCCAAAAGTAAACAAATAATCACCCACATCATAAATAGTTGGGCGGAAATATATCCAACTTGATGGCAAGTAATCTCTGTGTAAAGAAGTTACAATAATTACAAAACGTTCAAACCACATACCAATATTTACAATAATTGATAATACAAATGTAGCTACAAGGTTTCTGCGGATAGTTCTTGACCAGAAAAGTTGAGGAGAAACCACGTTACAAAGCATCATAGCCGCATAAGACCACCAATAAGGTCCAAAAGCTCTATTAATAAAGGCATAACTTTCATATTCTACACCTGAATACCAAGCAATGAAAAACTCTGTAATATATGCCACACCCACAATAGTACCAGTAAGTGTGATGATTTTATTCATCAATTCAATGTGTTCTAACGTGATATAATTTTCTAGTTTGAAAACAACACGAGTAATTAGCATAAGCGTAAGTACCATTGCAAAACCAGAAAAAATAGCTCCAGCTACAAAATAAGGAGGGAAAATAGTCGTGTGCCAACCTGGAATTACAGACGTTGCAAAGTCCATTGATACAATTGTATGCACAGAAAGCACAAGCGGTGTAGAAAGTCCAGCCAAAATCAAAGAAACATATTCATATCTTGCCCAAACTTTTGCGCCACCTTCCCAGCCAAAAGCCATAATTGAGTACATAAATGCACCAATAGGACGGCGTTTTTCTTCTTTTGCTTTTCTTTCTTCTTTAGTATCAGTTGCTAAAAGAGGATTATCAGTCAAAGAAACTTTTGCTCTATCACGAATAGTAGCCAAATCAGGAATAAGACCTACATACCAGAATACAGACGAAACAGTCAAATAAGTAGAGATGGCAAACACGTCCCAAACAAGTGGCGAGTTGAAATTTACCCAAAGTGAGCCATAAGTATTTGGCAAAGGTAATGCCCAATGTGCTACCCAAGGGCGACCCATGTGGAACAAAATGAACGAACCAGCGCATAAAACAGCAAAAATTGTCATTGCTTCAGCGGCTCTGTTGATAGATGTTCTCCATTTTTGGCGGAAAAGCATCAAAATAGCAGAAATAAGCGTTCCTGCGTGACCAATACCAACCCACCACACGATGTTGGTGATGTCCCAAGCCCAGCCGACTGTCTTATTTAGCCCCCAAGTACCTATCCCGTACCACCAAGTTGAAGCAACTGAAATAGTGCCTAAACCTAATAATACAAGTGAGATACCAAAACAGATAAGCCAGGGCATTGTAGGCTTTCCTTCCACTTGCTTACAAACATCATTGGTGATGTTGTGCATTGTCATCTTGTTGAGTACAAGAGGCTCTCTAATGGGTGATGTAACTTGCATACTATATTTGTTGTTGTTGATTATTATCTTGTAATTTCTATTTTACTGTCGCTTGGTTCTAGCCAAGTGACGACTATAAATAGGCATCTTGCCTAAATTACTTTTGCAAATATTTTATTTATTTTTTTAGATAGACATAAAGGCAAGATGCCTTTGTGATAGCCGTCACTTGCCAAGAGGCAAGCGACAGTATCTATTCACAATTAAAAATTCACAATTATTATGCTTTATTTCTGATTTTTGTCAAATAAGAAACATTTGGTTTTACGCTGATTTCCTCCAACACGTGGAATGCACGGTCTTCTGCAAAAACAACATCTCCTGTTTTCTCATCTTTTGAAAGTTCCAAAACTTTCGCAATCATACTATCTTTGTCGTTCATATCACCAAAAATAATGGCATCTGTTGGGCAAGAAGTCTGACAAGCAGTTTTGATATCACCATCTTTTACCAAACGTTTGTCTTTTCTTGCAGATAATTTTCCTGCTTGTATGCGTTGTACACACAATGAGCATTTTTCCATTACACCACGAGAACGTACCGTAACATCAGGATTAAGCACCATTCTACCCAAATCAGTAAACATTGTGTAGTTCACATCTTTGAATTTATCATCATTTGTGTAGTTAAACCAGTTGAAACGGCGCACTTTATATGGGCAGTTGTTGGCACAATAACGAGTACCAATACAACGGTTATAAGTCATTTGGTTGAGACCTTCAGAGCTGTGAGTAGTTGCTAAAACTGGGCATACAGTTTCACAAGGTGCATTATTGCAATGTTGGCACATCATTGGTTGGAAAACAACTTCTGGATTTTCAGATGCTTCTTCCATTTTCTCATAATTACCAATAGACTTGTCTTTCGTGTCAGCATCTGTGCTGTAATAACGGTCAATACGCATCCAGTGCATCTCACGACCATTTATTACTTCTCTTTTCCCCACAACAGACACATTATTTTCAGACTGGCACCCAATCATACAAGCACCACAACCAGTACAAGAATTCAAATCAACGACCATCCCCCACCAGTGATTTTTTGCATAAGCCGTTTTTTCGTGTCCTTTCCACATTGTAATATCCGTTGGCTTCTTTTTGCCGTCTGGCGTTACAATCATTGGGTAATATCTGCCTGCTTTTGTGTCTTTTTTGTATGATGCTAACGTAGATTCTTGTACGTTTTGTCTGCCCATAATTGTCTGATGTGTCTGAGTAATAGCAAGTTCCGCCACTTCTTCAGTTTTAGAAATAGTTACTTCACCAGCAGCATAAACATACACGCCATCTTTGATTGTAGCAAATGGATAAGCATTTTTACCTACACCATCACCACATTTACCTGCATTTGTACGACCATAACCCAAAGCCAAAGAAACTGTTCCTTTTGCTTGTCCTGGCTGTATCAAAACAGGTACTTTTACAGAAAATCCGTTTGCTTTTACCTCAACTATATCACCTTGTTTGTATTTATCTCTGGCATCAGCAATAGATACACACAAATAATTATCCCAAGTTGCTTTTGTGATAGGGTCAGGCATTTCTTGTAACCAAGGATTATTTCCGTGAAAACCACTACCCAAACCAACTTTTTGATACAATGAAAGTTCCATTTTATTAGTTGCACCAAAAAATGCTACTACTGCTGCTGCTGCACCACTTACATCTCCTTTGAAATCAAAATTTCCCGCAAGTCTAGCTTCATTTTTTACAACTTCTTTTCCTTCTTTTTTGTCTTCTGTTTTTACGTTAGTTTTCGCATCAACTTTTTTGTCATCAGCTTGTGCATCATCTTTTACAGTAGTTTTTACAGCTTCAAAAGAAATATTTTTTGACTCATAAACGCCCTCGTGAAGTGCTTTCGTCCAGAAATCATTAAAATTTTCTTTGGTATTTTTAGCCCAAAAACTTCTTAAAAAATCATAATAAGATTTGCTACTTCCAGACCATTTCAAAAGGCTATCTTGTGCTTGGCGTGTGCCTTTATAGATAGGTGAAATGGTTGGTTGCATAAAACTAAAATAGCCTTTGCGTGGTTCTGCATCTCCCCAAGACTCCAAAAAGTGCATATCAGGCACGACAAACTTACAATTAGCAGAGGTTTCGTCAATTCTATCAGAGAAAGAAAGGCTAAAAGCAAGTGATTTCAATGCTTTTGCAAATTTTTCGCCACCTTGTGGGTAATCATAAGCAGGGTTTGTGCCATAAAAAATAGCTCCACCAGCCGTTCCACCTAAAACATCAGCAACAAATTTAGCCATATCTTCATCATTTCCTTGTTTTAGGTAAGATGGAGAAGATAAATCTATAATTTGCTCATAAGCTCCTAATTCAGAATTGATTGCATTCACAATTAACTGTACATTAGGGTCATTTGAGCCAGCAATAACAACTGCTTTCCCTTTTTTGGCTTTCAAATCTGCGGCTGCTTGCTTGATTTTGTCAGCAACTTTTTTATCAGAAATATCAGAAACAGTCAAACCACCTTTAATTTCGTTGTATAAAAGTGCCACTACAATGCCTTCCTGTGAAGGTTTTATTTGAGAACGGTAATCAGAGTTTGCCCCTGTGATAGTCATTCCACTTTCAAAAGTGTACAAACGGGACATTTCTCTATTATTTTTGTTCAATTTCCTATTTTTAGCAAATTGACCATTATATTCAGTTGCAGAAAGCCACGTTCCTAAGAAATCAGCAGAAATACTTACAATAGTTTCTGCTTTTGAGAAATCATAACTAGGCAAAGCATACGTTCCAAACGACTGCTGATTAGCTTTTAGCATACCATACGCAGAAACAGCATCATAAGCAATGTGTTTTACGTTAGGGAATTTTTTAGTAAATTCTGCAATAACCGCTTTTGTAGATGGGCTAAGGATAGAATGAGAAACCAAATAAACCGTTCCGTTAGCAGAAGAAAGTGCAGAAACAATTTTTGCATCAACATCTTCTAATTTAGCTTTTTTATTGTCTTCACGAGGCTCTTGTATGCGTGAGAGGTCATAAAGTCCTAAAATAGAAGCTAAAACTCTTGCACTTACTTTGCCTTTCGTGATAGAAGAGGCTTCATTTCCATCAATTTTGATAGGACGACCTTCTCTAGTTTTCACCAAAATACTTGCGTATTCGCCATCTTGTGCGTAGGTACTCGCATAAAAATTGGGAATACTTGGCTCAAAATCCTCTGGTTTGTTGAGGTATGGAATAGATTTTTTGATAGGAGCTTCGCAAGCCGCAAGCGACACCGCAGCCACACTAAAACCTAATAATTTAAGGAAATCACGGCGTTTTGTGCCTCCTGCCTCTGTTTGTTCTGCTATTGGCAAAAACTCTGGGAATTCATTATGTGCTTTTTTGACGAATTCTATATCATTAGAAAACTCTTCTAAACCTTTCCAGTATATTTTTTTATTCTGATTTTCCATAAATAATTATGCCTTAGAATTTTGATGCTTGTTGTTAAGTTATTAGGGCGTGTGCAATTCACACACTTATACAGTCTTTTGAAAATTTATTTAAAATCATTTATTCAAATAATTTCCTTTATTCTTATTTTTTTGGTTGTTATTAAGATGAATATTCTGAGAAGGCAAGAAATATATGCCTATTATTCTTTCTTAAAAGTTTGAAATTCTGCGACCATCAATCCATTGGATAATAACCCATCATTATCATTACTTGTAGAGTTACAAGAAAGTTTAGCTGTTATTTTAAACCATACTCTAAGTTTCGGCCCAAAATAGTCTGTGAACTCTTCTGTTTTTAATATTTCAATTTCGTTTATTGAAGCTAAGCTACTTGATTGATAAAATTTATTCTCTTTCTCTTTAAGAATTTCTAAATGAAAATCAGTTTGAAAATCTCCTAGTTTTTTTTTGCCCAAACTAAATAGTCTATCAAATTCCTTCTGAGATGTTGTATTATGTTTGGGTGAATAAAGTTTAAATGCTGTTTGCCCACCCAACGACAAACCAAATATAACAATCTTCATAGGATTTGTAGGGTCGCAGTTATCATTTGTATACCCTCCCCATTGCCCTCCTTGTCCTCCATTACTCCAAGAGAAATTGACTCCTCCAAGATTTCCTGTAAATATTGGTATCGTTGTTTTTAAAAATTTAACTTCATCTTCTCTGGGAGTGATTTGTAAATCATCTTTTTTACAACTGACTATTATCAGTATCAAAATAAAACCTAATAAGTGCTTTGCCATATTTATTATTTTTAATTTAAATTCATTAATATCATTAGTGCAATAAAGTTGTTTTTCACACAGAGTTAAGTATCTTTGTGAAGTCAGGTGTTTCCACCTGACAACAATCTATGTATTTAATAATGGCATTTAGAACATTCCAAACCGCCTATATCTTTTACTTTCATTTCTTTTCCGCCACTACCTTTGTGGGCAGCCATTAGTTTATCATAATACACATTTCCTTCAGATTTTACGACTGTTTGTCTGTGGCAATCAATGCACCAACCCATACTCAAAGGAGAACGTTGTTGTACTACTTCCATTTGTGCAATATTTCCGTGGCAACTTGTACATTCAATTTGTCCTGCTACTGTATGTTGTGAGTGGTTAAAATATACTAAATCAGGCAAATTATGTACTCTAATCCATTGGATAGGTTGATTTTTCTCTGCTGCTTCATATATTTTTTGTATTTGTGGAGAAGTACGTTTGATAGCATTATGACAATTCATACAGATATTCACAGAAGGAATATTGGCTGATTTGCCTTTGTAAACGCTTGTATGGCAATACTGACAGTTAATTTCGTATTTTCCAGCGTGCAATTTGTGAGAGAAAGAAATTGGTTGTGTAGGTGCGTAGCCAGTTTGTTTGCCTATTTTCATAGTTTTGTCAATACCTGCTTTTGCTACTACAAGGAAGAAAAACACGCCTATTACTGCCAAAAATGCAGAACTTCTAAATATTGACTCTAAATCAATTTTTTGATTAACAACTTCTTTATCTGCTTCAGCAAGTTCTTTGTGTTGAAGATTTTTTGTAAGCAAAGAAACCACCAAGGATAATGTTACAAGCACCAAAAGCAATGTAACCACCATACCCGCCAAAATAACGTTATTGTAGCCACTTCCACCTTCACCACCGCCAGATTTACCCTCAATTTTGGGGTCTCCAGGAGTTGGAGGAGGCACATAAGACTTAATATAACCTAAGATATTTTTGATGTCCTCATCTTTTAAGTCTGGGAAAGACTGCATTTGAGCTTTTCCATATTGGTTGTAAAGTGCTACGGCATACGCATCACCACTAGCAATAACGGCTGATGAGTTTTTAATCCATTTTAGAAGCCAAGCCTCATTTCTACGGTCGTGTACGCCTTTTAGTCCAGGACCTACAACGGCTTTGTCGCCTACTCCGTGGCAACTAGCACAGTTTCCAGAAAATAATTCCTTTCCTTTTGCAATGTCTGCTTGTCCGTTGGCGGTATGCGCCAAGGTAGTAAGTCCAAAACATATAAGAAATATGTTTAAAAACTTGGTAATGCCTTGATTTTTAAGCAAATACATAACTTTATTGTGTTTGTTTTTAATTTTTTTGCTGTTTTATTTGGTACAAAAATAGTATGAGAACTTTTGTAAACAAATCATTTTTTGTAAAAAGTCAAAAATATTTTTCATTACATTCTCAAAAACCCACTTTAAATACGTTTAGAGAATGTTTTATGTAATTGTAATGTTTCATTTTTAGCGTAATTTAGAATTTTTCTAAATAAGGATTTTTTGAAATGTGGATAACTTTTTTTAACCTTTTGAGTTGAAATTTAGTTATTTCGTTTTGAGGTACAAAAAAAAACATAAGTTACAAAATTTTTGATACAAATTTTAAATAAATGAAAATCAGCAAAAAATATGAACTTTCGCAGGAAAATCTAGACCGCATTGTAGAAATGGCTTGGGAAGATAGAACGCCTTTTGATGCTATTTTGGCACAATTTGGTGTACCAGAAGCAGATGTAATTAAGATTATGCGTTTAGAAATGAAACCAAGCTCGTGGCGTATGTGGCGTGAGCGTGTGCAAGGACGTGCTACCAAGCACACTAAAAAAGCAGTTGAAGGCGTAGATAGGTTTCATTGTAGCCGTCAGCGTGGTATTACGCTAAATAAAGTGTCAAAAAGATAATAATATTATTTTTATATTGTTGGTTTTTTTATCTTTGCGCATCTAAAAATGGTATTTTATAAAACTTAAAACAATATTTTGAGCTTAAACCTATGGAAATTGAAAAATTGAGGTATAATATTGATTATAAAGGTGGTTTAGTGGCAATAGTTGACTGGATTGCAGGTGGTAATTTTGATGGATATTTGTATAAAACTTCTTTAGAGTATGTTTAGAAACTATTTCTTTTTAAAAGTGATTTAAAATCATACTTATAAAAGCTAATTTTATCATCACAACGGCATTTTCTGTTTTTTTC
>JAYVHJ010000066.1:0-8137 GCA_043771315.1 Raineyaceae bacterium | reverse complement strand
TATACTCTTTATTTCGGAGTGCAAAGGTACGAATACTTTTTTAATCTCCAAATTTATTTACAAATATTTTTGAAATAAATTCAGTAAAATAATCTAAATACTTGATAATCAAACAGAAGAATATTGCAAACTGCTATTTAAATACACTTTATGGTAGTATTAAAGATGTAATGCTTTTTACGTCATATTTTGTAGCTGGATTATTGTTTAGCATTACTTGTTTAAGACTACCCTTTTTATTTCATTTTTTTAGGTAAAATTTTTATGCTTTTTTAGGTTTCAAACGCTGGTAGGCTTGCGCAATAAGTCCCAAAGAAAATTTCAAATCATTGATAGGAAAGTTGATTTTGTTATCTATTGATTCTTTTAGCTTAAAAATAAAATAATGTTTGGTAGGTTTTGCTACATATTCTAGGTTTTTCTGTGGTGTTTGTGCTGATATTGCAGGTGTTGATGCAGGTACTACATCATAACTAGCAAGAGGCGCACTCAACACAAAATCATAACCAATTTTTTCTGTTTTGGCTACTCTATTGCCTGTTTTGGGCTTATATTTACTTTTTTCTGTGGTTTCCTTGTAACGTGAGATTTGCAACACAGAATTATCTGCAAACTTCGCAGAAATATCCATAAAATCAGTTCTAAGCACTTTTATTGTACTTGTGCCTTTGGTTTTTGTGTCCTTAATAATGCTTTGGGGCGTTCTTTCATTGACTTTGAGGGTGAGTAGTTGCCCTTTTTTCAAATCATCTTTCAAGGTAGAAATAAAAAGTATTACATCACCAATACTTTTTTGCATATTAAGAGGGTCTGTACGCATTATATCCTCATTTTTAGTGGCATCTTCCTTAAACATATTTATAATGTGTTCATTTGAACGTACATCTAAATCAGACTGTGCTTGCATCTGTTTTGCTTTACCTGGCGTAAATAATTTGGCAAAAAAACCTGGTGCAGGAGTAACAGGGAGTATTTTTGGTTGTGTTAGCGGATATTCATTTCTATACATACGGTACTCACCATACGCAGTAGAAAGCTGAGGAAGTGTCGCAAAAAAAGCAAGCCATTCTTCCACAGGCAGACTGCCCTCCAAAATACCAATAAGTGCATTAGATTGCATTTTAGTTAGTTTTTGAAACTGGCTATAAAGTTCTTCCAACCACAAATTTTCTTCTTCTGGTGTTTTCTGTTGCATTTTTTAGATTTTTAGATGTGAAGAACAATTTACACAAATTATAAATATAAACCAAAAATATAGAAAATAATAACTATTTCCAAAAAATATACAAATCTCTTTCTAACAAGTGCAAATTATTTTTTTATCAAATTAAGTAAATATTGTCCATAACCGCTTTTTAGAAGTGGTGTAGCAACTTTTTCCAGTTGTGTTGCATCAATAAAACCACTTCTAAAAGCAATTTCTTCAATACAACCAATTTTCAAGCCTTGCCTTTCTTCTATTACCTGCACAAACTGCCCTGCTTGCATCAAAGAAGCAAAAGTACCAGTATCTAGCCACGCAGTGCCACGGTTGAGGATAGATACTTGTAATTTCCCTCGTTTCAAATACTCTTTATTGACATCTGTAATTTCGTATTCACCACGAGGAGAAGGCAACAAATTTTTAGCAATTTCTACAACAGAATTATCATAAAAATATAGTCCAGGAACTGCATAATTAGATTTTGGTTGGGTTGGTTTTTCCTCAATAGAAAGCACTTTACCATTTTCGTCAAAATCTACAACACCATATCTTTCTGGGTCTTGCACATGATAAGCATAGATAATGCCACCTTGTGGGTCGTTGTTTGCCTGCAAAAGTTTTGAAAGCCCGCTACCATAAAAAATATTATCCCCCAAAATCAAGGCAACTTTATCATTTCCAATAAATTTTTCTCCTATCACAAATGCCTGCGCAAGTCCGTTTGGCACTTCTTGAACAGCATACTCAAATTTGCAACCTAGCGCAGAGCCGTCTCCAAGCAGTTTTTCAAAAAGTGGCAGGTCGTGAGGAGTAGAAATAATCAAAATTTCTTTAATGTGTGCCATCATCAAAATAGACAACGGATAATAAATCATTGGTTTGTCATAAACAGGCATCATTTGCTTGCTCATAGCCATTGTAAGTGGGTGCAAACGTGTTCCAGAACCACCAGCTAGTATAATTCCTTTCATTTTTTTGATTGATTTTTTAATTTATTTAAAACTTATTTGCCAATTATAAGCATCTGTAAGTGCTTGTTTTAGAGTGCGTTTTGCGTTCCAATGAAGGATTTTTGAGGCTTTTTCAGTAGCTGCATAAACAGCAGTAATATCTCCACTTCTACGCCTCACTATTTCATAATTAATTTTTTGATTTGCTATTTCCTCTAATGTTTTGATAATTTCCAAAACACTGTTTCCTTTGCCTGTTCCAATATTAAAAGTGTCAAAAAGAGAAGTATTTTCATGTTTTTGAAGATAAAAAAGTGCCGCTACGTGTGCCTCCGCAAGGTCGCAAACGTGTATATAATCACGTATGCAAGTACCATCAGGTGTGGGATAGTCATCTCCAAAAACTAATAATTTTTCTCTAATTTTCACCATTGTTTGCGTAATAAAAGGCACAAGGTTATTAGGAATGCCCAATGGAAGTTCACCAATAAGGCTACTTGGGTGCGCTCCAATAGGATTAAAATAGCGCAAAGCAATGGTTTTGAATGGGTTTACTGCTGAAAAATCTTTTAAAATTTCCTCACAAATCTGTTTTGTATTCCCATACGGAGAATTTGCGGGCAAAGAAGGCGCATTTTCATCAACAGGAAGGCTTGTAGGTTGTCCATAAACAGTACAAGAAGACGAAAAAACAAGGTTATTTATGCCTTTTTCTTGCATTATTTCAAGCAAAATACACAAAGATTGTATATTGTTTTGATAATATTTGAGAGGCAACTGCACAGATTCTCCAACGGCTTTGTAAGCCGCAAAATGTATCACACCCTCTATTTTTTGTTCATCAAAAATGCGTTGCATCAAAGTTTTATCCAAACAATCACCTTGATAAAAAATGGGCTTAAAAGCTATGATTTCAGCTATTCTGTCCAACACTTTTATATCAGAATTATTTAGATTATCAATAATAATAGGTTTGTAGCCTGCTTCTGCGAGTGCTACTGCTGTATGTGAGCCAATAAAGCCCAAACCGCCTGTAATAAGAATATTCATTCACAAATATAAAAAAAAATGCTACATTTGTATAATTGTGAATTGTGAATGTTGAATTATGAATTGTAAATTAAATATAGAATATTGATAATCAATGTATTACAATATTGAATATTTTACTAAAAACAGCATATTTCTGTATTCATTCACAATTCATAATTCAACATTCACAATTAAAGATGAAATATATTTACCTCGTCAGACACGGACAAACAGACTACAATTTGCGCCAAATGGTGCAGGGAAGAGGCGTAAATGCCGACCTCAACGACACAGGCAGGCTACAAGCGCACGCTTTTTTTGAGAAATACAAACATATTCCTTTTGATAGAATTTATATTTCTAGCCTTGTGCGCACACAACAATCTATACAAGAATTTATCAATTTAGGCACACATTTTGAGGTTTTTGATGGTTTAGATGAGATTAGTTGGGGCATACACGAAGGCAAAGAAAATACTCCAGATTCTCATAAAGACTATTTGCATTATGTAAATCAGTGGCAAAATGGCGTAGTTGATATTTGCATTGAAGGTGGAGAAACACCACAAGATGTAGCACAAAGGCAACTAGAAGTAATTGCACTTATCAAAGAACGCAATGACGAAAAAAATATCCTTATATGTATGCACGGACGTGCTATGAGGGTTTTTTTGGCACAAATCCTCAACTATCCTTTGTGGCAAATGGATACTTTTGAACACGACAATTTGTGTTTATACAAGATTGGTTTTACAGGAAACCAGTTTTTTATTGAGGTTTTCAACGAAAAAATAACTCTTTAAATTGTGAATTTTAAATTGTGAATTGTGAATGAATACAATTCATTAATAATAAAAAAATAAATATGCAAATTCTTGATAAAGAAATAATTACAAACCAAAAACTTCCAGTAATGGAAGATTTTTATACTTTGCAGGGCGAGGGTTTTCATCAAGGAAAAGCGGCTTATTTCATTCGCTTGGGCGGTTGTGATGTAGGTTGTGTGTGGTGTGATGTAAAAGAATCTTGGTCTGCTGATGCGCATCCAAAATTTTCTATTGAGGAAATTGTAACACGTGCTAACGCAAATATGCCTACTTTTGTGGGGAAAACATCACATAAATTAGCGGTGATTACAGGCGGAGAGCCACTAATGCACGAACTTACAAACCTTACGCAAGCCCTCAAAAATGCTAATTTTCAGACAAATATAGAAACTTCTGGTACGCACCCACTTTCAGGTGTCTGGGATTGGATTTGTTTTTCTCCTAAAAAGTTCAAAAAACCACTTCCAGAGTTCTACACACGTGCGCACGAGTTAAAAATCATTATTTATCACAAATCTGATTTTGAATGGGCAGAAGGTTTTGCTAGCCTTATGAATGAAAACTGTTTGCTTTATCTCCAACCAGAATGGTCAAAAGCAGAAGAAATGTTACCTTTGATGATAGAATATATCAAAAATAACCCCAAATGGCGTATTTCTTTGCAAGTACATAAGTTTTTGCAAATCCCGTAAAGGCAACAAGATTTTTATGCAATTTTATCTCTTTTTATTATGGAAGACTATTTTATATTCCTTTTCTTTTTTACACCAATGATACTCATTATCATTGATTTTGTCTTTTTTGTTCTCAAAGGGAAACGCATAACTACTAATATAGGAATGACTATTTTTATGGTTATTTGTGAAATTGTGGCACTTGTTGTATATCCACTTTTTTATGCAGAATTTGGCAATGAGAATGATTGTTGCGGACACGTCAATAATATGGGTTTAGGTGAAGGAACAGCACTTTTTTCACCAGAGCATCAACTCACAATGGGCGTAATCATTATTTTGTGTTTGATTGCTTATTTTTATTCGGAATTTAGGAAAAAAACCGCTCCACCAATACTTGAAGTAGTAGTCAATTGCTTTCTTTTGATAGGAATTATTTTGAATATGCTTGTTGTTTTTCATTCTAAATTATCCCCTACTGCATTTATAGGCTGTTCTCCTATTATTTTAGCCTTTATTGTGATGCTTGCTAAAAACCAACAATTATTTATCCAAGAACAAGAAACAAATGAAAATAAAGCAAATCCTTCCAATTATTTTGAAAAAATTGCTTGGCAAATTTTATCTTCTAAATCTCTTGTTAAATTCCCAATATTATTAGTGCTTTGTTTGCCTATTTTGATACTTTTGAGTGCTATTTTACTGCTTTTTGGACAAAAACCAGATTCAATTATTAGGGCTTTTACAGATACGTACAGGCAAGGTTTTTCACAATGGGATTATAAATGTGATGGTGTAGAATGTCCTCATAATGGGCATTATTTGTGTTCTGTGGCAGCAAACGGACATCAAAACATTGTAAAACCCAAACGTATTGGCATCAGACACAACCAAGAAATTATTTGTAATAGACAGCTGCTTATTTCCAATGCTTTTGAAGATTTGGTACAAGAAAAAATGCCTTTTGCACACAAAATTATCAGGAAAAATTATGATAAAATAGGTGTTTTTGTTCACAAAAATTATGATTTTTTCAGAATAAAATGGATTTGTGATGTTGTTTATGTACTTATGAAACCTTTGGAGTGGTTTTTCTTGCTTATGCTTTATGTTTTTGATAAAAAACCAGAAAACAGAATTGCAAAGCAATATATCAGCAAAGAACATAAAAAATTACTTGAAAATTCTCTACAACATTCTTAGAAAAAATTACGCTCAAAAATAAATGAATCCACTCAAAAAACTTGCTTCAGATGCCGCTTGGTACGGTTTGAGTAGCATCATAGGAAGACTTATCAATTATTTTCTTGTGCCTTTCTACACTTCTGGCATACTTTTTCCAAAAGAATATGGTGTACTCACGGATTTGTTGGCGTATGTGGCATTTTTCAACATTATCTACACCTACGGAATGGAAACGGCATATTTTCGTTTTGCAAAAAATGACGAAAGTAAGACTTTTAACCAAATTTTGAGTAGTATTTTGCTTTCTAGTTTTGCGCTTTCTGCTTTGCTTGTTGTATTTGCCACACCTATTGTAAACCTACTTGGTTATGCAGGAAACGAGATTTATATCATTTATTTGGCTTGGATTATGGCTATTGATGCAGTGGTTGCTATTCCTTTTGCACGTTTGCGCCAGCAGAAAAAACCTAAGAAATTTGCAGCAACAAAAATCATTAATATTTGTGTAAATGTTGGCTTAAATCTGTTCTTTTTATGGTTTTTGAGAGATTACGAAAACGGCAAAAACTTTGACAATAGTTTCAAAATTGGTTATATTTTATTGGCTAATTTGATTGCAAATGCACTTTTGGTAATACTTCTTTGGAAAGAATTTGAAGGATTTAGACTTACTTATGACAAGGAATACTACAAAACTATTTTTGCTTATGCTTTTCCTTTGATTTTTATGGGACTTGCAGGGCAGTTTAATGGACTTGCGGACAGGTTTTTTGTCAAACATTACCTTCCTGCGGGTATGTATGCCCACGACAATCTGTATATGTTAGGCATTTATGGTGCTTGCGCAAAGTTTTCTATTTTTATGGTTTTGGTCGTGCAAGCCTATAAATATGCAGCAGAGCCATTTTTTTTCTCCAAAGCTGAAGACAAAAATGCGCCAGAATTATTTGCAAAAGCTATGCACTGGTTTATTATTTTGGGTTTCCTGATTGTGATTGGTGTTTTTGCTAACGTAGATTGGATAAAAATCTTGATTTTGCGTTCAAAAGACTACCACGAAGGCATTATTATTGTGCCTTTTTTGCTTATTGCCAACTTATTTTTAGGGATTTATTATAACCTAACGGTTTGGTTTAAACTTACTGACAAAACCAAATATGGTACTTATTTTGCTTTTTTTGGCGCAATAATCACTATTATTGGAAACCTTATTTTGATTCCAATGCTTGGGATTGTGGGAGCTGCCATTGCAGGACTGATTACTTACTTTTTGATGATGTTTGTATGTTATTATTACGGTCAAAAATATTTCCCTATTCCTTATGATTTGAAAGGTGCTTTGAAATATTTTTTAGTGAGTGTGGTGGCTATTGTAAGTATTTTTTATATTAATTTTGGTAATATTTGGATAGATGTTTTATTGAAAAATATGTTTGTAGTAGTTTATTTGGGCGTTTTTTGGTTGAGCGAAAGAAAAAATTTGCCTAAAATGTGATACAACCATAACCCCACGCAGAACGTGGGGAGCAAAAAACATTATTTATTTCAACATTTCCAAAAGTGATGTAAGTGCATCTTTCAAGTCTTTTCTGCTGATAATAAAATCTAAAAAACCATGTTCTAAAACAAATTCAGCTGTTTGAAAATCTTTTGGAAGGTCTTTACCTATTGTTTCACGAATGATACGAGGACCTGCAAAACCTATAAGCGCTCCTGGCTCTGCAATATTAAAATCTCCAAGCATTGCATAAGAGGCTGTTACTCCACCAGTTGTGGGGTCTGTAAGCAACGAAACATAAGGAATTCCTGCTTTATCTAGTTGGGCAAGGCGTGCGGAAGTTTTTGCCATTTGCATCAATGAAAAACCCGCTTCCATCATACGTGCGCCCCCAGAACGGGAAATCAGCAAAAAAGGTGTTTTAGTATTGAGTGAGTGTTGAATGGCATTAGCTATTTTTTCACCCACAACAGAACCCATAGAACCGCCAATAAATGTAAAATCCATACAAGCAATTACAATATCCGTACCGTTCATTTTGCCATAAGCAGAACGCAGGGCATCTTTTAAGCCAGTTTTTGCTTGCGTGTCAGCCACACGAGCAGGATATTTTTTTGTATCTGTGAATGTCAAAGGGTCTGCAGAAGTCATATTTTCGTCTAATTCTGTAAACGTGTTTTCATCAAAAAGTAGCTCAAAATACTCCTTAGAGCCTATTTTTTCGTGATAACCACAATTAAGACAAACAAAATGATTTTCTTCCAACT
>JAYVHJ010000065.1:0-13107 GCA_043771315.1 Raineyaceae bacterium | reverse complement strand
GCCCTTTCATTCCCTCTTTGAAATTATCCAAAAAATAAAAACAAACCACTACATCAGGAGAAATATTGTATTTTGCGACACAATAAACATCACCTTGATAACCAAAACTTACGGGGCGGTCTGGTGGTGATACCAAATACAAATCACGGTCTGCAATACTTACTAAATTTAGTTGAGAAAAGTTTTCACGTTTGAAAAACTCTTCATCAATTTTAAGAGGTGCCGTAATATTAGGGAAATTGTTTAGAAATGTACTAAAAGGTGTGATTTCTTCTAGTTTAGAATGCTGATTATTAGCATTTTTTAAACTCTTAGCCTGTTTTTTTGCTAAAATATTGCTACTATTTGAAGAAAGAAAAATTAGTAAAAAACAAACGCCAAAAGGCAAATAAAATATATTTTTTTTCATATTTTATAGAATTTGAAAGAATTGAAAAGTTTTTGATTGTAAATTTAGTGCAAACATAACTAAAATTATTGTAATTATTATTTTACAGAAAATTAAAAACTTGTAAATATTCAAAACTTATGCGTAATTTGTAGAATATTTTATTGAAATCCTTTTTTAAATGAAAAAACTACTCTATAAAGCCCTTTTTGGGTATCTTTATTTGCTTTCTTTGTTACCTTTTTGGTTGCATCGTGGCTTTGCAAATTGTTTGTATTATTTGGTTTATTATCCTTTCAAATACAGAAAAGAGGTTATTTTGGGAAATCTTAAACTTGCATTTCCAGAGAAAACACTCAAAGAAAGGCAACGAATTGCCAAAGATTTTTATTTACACCTTTGCGACCTAATGACAGAATCCATTAAAGGCGTGAGTATGAACCAAACGGATTTCAGAAAACATTATAAAGTGCTTAATTGGGATATTTTGTTTGACGAACACAAAAAAGGAAACAGCGTTATTTTGATTTCTCCGCATACAGGCAACTGGGAATGGGTTTTTTCTCTCGTGGATAGGCTTGTGAAGCCTGTTTTTGATAATGTTTTTGCTATTTACCAACCTTTGCAAAATCCTTATTTTAATGATTATGTGTTGGAAACACGTCAAAGATATGGCGCACAACTTATTCCTATGCGAGAAACTTACAAATACGTCTTGGAGGCGCATAACACAAAAAAACAAGTAATTAGTTGGTTTGCTGCTGACCAATCTCCCTCGCCTGAAAACGCTTATTGGACAGAGTTTTTGCATCAAGATACTGCTTTTCACGCAGGTTATGCACGTATAGCCACGCAAACCAACCAAACTGTAATGTTTTTGGATATAAAAAAAGTTAAAAGAAATTTCTTTGAACTCACCCTCATTCCTATTGATTATAAAAGTGTAGGTGATGTAGAAACTGAAGGAAATACGCAAAAACAACAAGATTTTATTGTAGAAAATTTTGCACGCCTTACAGAAAAACGCATCAATGAAAACCCTGCGTATTGGCTCTGGTCGCATAAAAGATGGAAACACAAGAGGAATAATACATAAATCAAGATAAAAATCTATCAAAAAAAATATTTTGGTAGATTTTTTTGTATATTTGCATTACTTATTCAGAAAGGCGGAGACATTGGGGTCTTTGATGCCTTAGCAACCGTTCCAACCTCAAAAGGTTATCCCTCACAGGAAAATGGTGCTAAATCCCTCTAAACATCAAGTATGATGGTTAGAAAGATAAGTAAGCTAGTTTTTTATGGCATTTTGCTTGCTTTACTACACCCCAATTTTATTGCTTTTGTAACCATTTTGATAAAAATATGGTTGGATATTTGCGTGAAATGTATTTATAGATACGTACTGGAGTGCGTATCCACGTAGAAAAATGTATTAAAAATAATTTGAAGATGACATTATTCCAAAATAAATATCGTGCAGAATCTCACCGTCTTTCTAATTGGGATTATTCTCAAAATGGGATTTATTTTATTACTTTTTGTGTAGAAAATAATGAAAATTTGTTTGGCGAAATAATAGACAACGAAATGATTTTGAATGATTTGGGTGAAATTATTAAGAAAGAGATCATCAAATCAGAAGAGATTCGTAGTAGTTGGATATTTCATTCTTGGGTAATAATGCCTAATCATCTCCATTTCCTGATTGAAATAGAAGCAATAAATAATAGTATTGAAAACAATGATAGTAGGGAAAGTAATGTGAAACGTAAACCAAATTCTATTTCCTCATTTGTTGCTATTTTTAAATCTGTTACTACAAAACAGATAAATATGGTACAAAATACAGAAAATGAGAAGATTTGGCAAAATAATTATCACGACCATATCGTAAAAGATTTTGCTTATTTCAACACAATCAATAATTATATTATTAATAATCCATTAAATTGGCAAGATGATAAATTTCGTTAATTTTTTGTAGATATTCACCCTTGTATTTTTGTAGATACGTCACCGCAGTGCGTATCCACGTAGAAAAATGTATTTTTTTCCGTAACAAAAAATTTAAGATAAAATAAATGACAATTCAAGAAATACTAAAAGAGAGAATTCTTGTCCTAGATGGCGCAATGGGGACAATGATACAAGGATATAACCTCACAGAGGAAGATTATAGAGGTGAGCGTTTTAAAGATTTTCCTCACGACCTCAAAGGAAATAATGATTTGCTTTCACTCACGCAACCCCATATCATCAAGGAAATCCATAAAAAATACTTAGAAGCAGGTGCAGACATACTAGAAACCAATACTTTTAATAGTACATCTGTTTCTATGGCAGATTATCATATGGAGGATTTGGTGTATGAGCTTAATTTTGCCTCTGCCAAACTTGCCAAAGAAGCTTGCACAGAATATAATGCCCTCACACCTAATCAGCCACGTTTTGTAGCTGGGTCGTTAGGTCCTACAAGCAAAACTACTTCACTTTCTCCTGATGTAAACAATCCAGGATACAGAGCTATTAGTTTTGATGAGTTGGTAGTGTCTTATACAGAACAAATACGTGGTTTGGTTGATGGAGGAGCGGATTTGTTGTTGGTAGAAACTATTTTTGATACACTTAACGCAAAAGCGGCTTTGTTTGCTATTGAGAAGTTTTTTGATAGTTCTGTTCGTCTTCCAATTATGGTATCAGGAACTATCACAGATGCGTCTGGACGTACTTTATCAGGACAAACTGCGGAAGCATTTCTAATTTCTATGTCGCATTTGCCCTTGCTTTCCATTGGCTTTAATTGCGCTTTGGGAGCTGATTTGTTACGCCCTTATTCTGAAGAAATTGCAGAAAAAGCTAATTTTTATACGTCTGCGCACCCCAACGCTGGTCTTCCTAATGCTTTTGGAGAATACGACCAAACGGCAGAAGAGATGGCTACAATTATTGAAGGATTTTTGAAAGATGGGCTTTTAAATATCATTGGAGGTTGTTGTGGTACTTCTCCTGCACATATAAAAGCCATTGCGGAACTTACCAAAAAATATAAACCTCGTCAAATCCCTGAAAAGAATAATATTTCTACTTATTCAGGTTTAGAGCCGTTGCGTGCTGTGGCTGAAATCCGTTTTATGAATATTGGAGAACGTACCAACGTAACAGGCTCACGTGCATTTGCCAAACTTATCAAAGAGGAGCGTTATGAAGATGCGCTTGCTGTGGCACGTTCACAAGTGGAAGGTGGCGCACAAATGATAGATGTCAATGTTGATGAAGGAATGTTGGATTCTGAAGCCGTTATGGTTACATTTTTGAATCTTATTGCATCAGAACCTGATATTTCTAAGTTGCCAATTATGATAGATAGCTCAAAATGGAGTGTTATTGAGGCTGGTTTGAAGTGCGTTCAGGGGAAAGCAGTTGTAAATTCTATTTCTATGAAAGAAGGAGAAGAAGAATTTATCAAAAAAGCACAACTTGTTAAAAGATATGGTGCAGCGGCTATTGTAATGGCTTTTGACGAACAAGGACAAGCAGACAGTTATGAGCGCAGGATAGAAATTTGTGCTAGAGCTTACAAAATCTTAACAGAAAAAGTGGGTTTTCCTGCAACAGACATCATTTTTGACCCAAATATCTTGACTGTTGCCACAGGAATAGAAGAACATAATAATTATGCCGTTGATTTTGTCAAAGCAACCAAATGGATTAAAGAAAATTTGCCTTATGCAAAGGTTTCTGGTGGTGTAAGTAATATTTCTTTTAGTTTTAGAGGAAATGAAGTGGTGCGTGAGGCTATGCACTCTGCGTTTTTGTATGAAGCTATCAAAAATGGTATGGATATGGGCATCGTAAATGCTGGTCAGTTAGCTGTATATGAGGATATTCCCAAAGAATTATTAAAACTTGTGGAAGATGTTTTGTGGAATAAAAACCCAAATGCTACTGATGCGCTTGTAACTTTCGCAGAAAACATCAAAGATAAGTCAGGGAAAACACAAGAAATAGACCTTTCTTGGAGAAATGAACCAGTTGAAAAACGCCTTTCTTATTCTCTAATGAAAGGAATAACGGATTTTATTGATATTGATACAGAAGAGGCACGCCTAAAATACGACCGCCCTTTGCAAGTTATTGAAGGTCCTCTAATGGACGGAATGAGTATTGTAGGAGATTTATTTGGTGAAGGAAAAATGTTTTTACCGCAAGTCGTGAAGTCGGCTAGAGTGATGAAAAAAGCAGTGGCGTTTCTTTTACCATTTATGGATAGCCCCCTAACCCCCAAAGGGGGAACAAATTTCTCTCCCGCAACTGTCATTAATGAAAATAAGAAAGACTACAAAACTGCTGATATTGCTTCTTATGGTCTTTTGAAAGATTTTGCTAAACAAAACCGTAATAATCTTACACAAACAGAAGATATTATGTGGGAAATTACCAAAAGCAAAAAATTAGAAGGCTATAAAATTAGAAGACAACACATTATTGGGCAATATATTGCTGATTTTGTGTGTTTGAAAGAAAACTTAGTTATTGAAATTGATGGTGGAATACATCAACTTCCTGAAAATAAGACCTCTGATGAAGAAAGAACAAAATGGCTCAATGAACACGGATATCACGTTTTACGTTTTACGAATGAAGAGGTAATTCACGAAATAGACAAAGTTGTTGATACACTCTTGTATGTCCTCCAGAATGCCTTAGCTCCCCCTACGGGGGCGGGGGGGGCTGCTAATCCTAAGATTTTACTTGCCACCGTCAAAGGTGATGTTCACGACATAGGAAAAAATATTGTAGGTGTTGTTTTGGCGTGTAATGGCTTTGAAATCATTGATTTAGGGGTGATGGTTTCTACTTCAAAAATTTTAGAAGAAGCTAAAAAGAATAATGTTGATATTATTGGTTTGTCTGGGCTTATTACGCCCAGCCTTGACGAAATGGTACACGTAGCCAAAGAAATGGAGAAACAAGGCTTTAAAGTGCCTTTGCTTATTGGCGGTGCGACTACTTCTAAGGCACATACTGCTGTGAAAATCTCCCAACATTATTCTGGTGCAGTCGTACACGTGCTAGACGCAAGCCGTAGTGTGCCTGTTGCATCAAAACTTCTTACAAAAGAGTTGGGTGAAAGTGATAAATTTATTTCTGATATAAAAGTGGATTATGACCGTATCAGAGAAGAGTTTTTGAACAGAAAACAAGATAAAAACTACATCAGCATAGAAAAAGCAAGAGAAAATAAGGTTAAAATTGATTGGGAAAAAGCCAAAATAACAGAGCCAACATTTTTAGGAAATAAATATTTTCACAATTATGACCTTGCAGAAATAGCCAAATACATAGACTGGACACCATTTTTCCAGACGTGGGAACTTCACGGCAAATATCCAGCTATTTTGGAAGATGAAGTTGTGGGCGTTGAGGCTAAAAAACTGTTCAAAGATGCCAAAGAAATGCTTGCAAAGGTTATTTCTGAAAAATCTTTACAGGCAAATGGCGTAATAGGCTTTTATCCTTGCAATACGCTTGATAATGATGATATTATGTTGTATAATTTTGAGGAAACGGAAGTCGTTACAAAGTGTGATAAACACGGAAATCATACGCACAAGCATTATGAGATAATAGCCCCCAGCCCCGAAGGGGAGCCTAATACAGCAAACAATGTATTAAAAGTCCCCTTTGGGGATTTAGAGGCTACTGATGTATTAGAAACCCCCTTTGGGGGCTTGGGGGCTACTTTGGGTACTGTTCATTGCCTGCGTCAGCAAAATCAAAAAGCAGAAGGTTTGCCTAACTTTTCATTAGCAGACTTTATTGCACCAAAAGAGAGTAATAGAATAGATTATATGGGTTTCTTTGCAGTTACGACTGGTATTGGCATAGAAAAATTAGTAGAAATGTACGAAAAAGATAATGATGACTACAATTCTATTATGATAAAAGCCATTGCGGACAGGCTTGCAGAGGCATTTGCAGAGCTTATGCACGAGCATGTACGTAAGGAATATTGGGGATATGATAAAAATGAAATGCTTTCTAATGAAGAGCTGATTAGAGAGAAATATGTAGGAATTCGTCCTGCTCCTGGCTATCCAGCCTGCCCTGAACACACAGAAAAAGGCTTCATTTTTGATTTACTTGATGCGACTGCACAAATAGACATCACGCTCACAGAAAGTTATGCAATGTATCCAACAGCTGCAGTGTCTGGAATGTATTTTGCGAGTGAAGATAGCAAATATTTTGGTTTGGGTAAAATCTCCAAAGAGCAAGTTATTGACTACGCCAACCGCAAAAATATGCCCTTAGAAGAAGCTGAACGCTGGTTAAGCCCAGTTTTGAATTATTAAATCTACAAATAATTTTTATGGATAATACTGATTATTCTGATAAAAATATCCCTGTATTAACAGTGATAGAACATATAAGAAAACGTCCTGCAATGTATATTGGAGGTTTGGGCAGGCGTGGGATATTAAGTATTTTGAAAGATATGCTTATCTTTTCTTTGTTAAGTGAAAAATGGAAAACTGTAGAAATAAGCATCTATAAAGACCATTTCAAACTAAAATTTGATGCTTTTTGGTTTGACTTAACAAATAAAAATGGTGGATATGCTCATCTTAATGTTGGTGAATATAATGATTTGGCGTATTATGAATATGCTTTTATAATCCCTGTTGCGCTTTCTGAAAAATTTATCATCAAAACTCAAAACAAGGAATTACAGTTTGCAAAAGGCATTTTGGAGAAAGAAATTGACAAAATAAATTCAAATTTTGAAATTATTTTTTATCCAGATAAAGAGTTTTTTGACTTACCAACACTGCCTTATATGTTTCTTGCAAATGAATTAAAGATACTTTCATTTTTGAATACAGAAAGGAAATTTGTTTTGTCTGATGAAACCGCTGATATAAAATTTGATTTTCAGTCAAAAAATGGTTTGTTAGACTATTTTCACGAGCAAGTTTTAGGTTATCATACGCTTACTAATCCATTCATTATCAACTATCAAGATGAAAAATATGAATTAGAAGTAGTTTTCAGTTATTATGAAAAAGATAAATATTTTGCACCTCAAAGCAATGGAAATAATAATTTTATTGCGTGTGCAAACGGATTTCATTGTTTAACTGGTGGTTCTCACGAAAAAGCCTTTTTTAAAGCTATCAAAGAAATCAATAAAACGTTTGAATTTAGTCAGAAAACAGGTATTATAGGCGTTTTAAACCTCAAAATGCACAAGAGAATATTGCAATTTCAAGGTTCTACAAAAAGTAAATTGTATGCGCCTGATGCAGAAAAAATTATTACAAAAGCTATCAAAAAAGCCATTACAGCTACTTTGTTAGATAACCCTGAAAAGCAAAAAGAAATTTTACAAAACCTTAGTTTTCATAGATTTATGAAAAAGTAATTGGTGTTTTCACCAATCATAAAATAACATCAAAAAAAGCCTTACATTTTTGTAAGGCTTTTGGAGTAGTTTTTTTTCATAGAAAAAATTTAGGTGAAGGGAAAAGTCTTATTTTTGTCTTCTAAGATGCAATTTGATTTCTCCACCTATTTCGTTGAGGCTAGAAAGTGAGTCTTCAAAGCCTTTGTTGTAGCTATGAGAAAAATCTTTCAAGAAATTTGGGCGTAGCAACGAGTTTACTACTCTTTGGATTGATTTCAGTTTGATTTTCATTTTGTTTTGAATTTAAAATTTGATTTATTTTTTTGATTACACTTTATTTTTTTGTATTGTAGACATCATAAAAAGTACCTTGTGCCTACTTGTATGCCTGTCCACGAGGTAATATTTCCATCTTGTATTTTGAAATTATTGAAAAGCGTAAACGGTTTGTCTATGATATTTACACCACTTGGCGAGTTAAGCATATTGAAAGTAACACCTCCAAAAACTCCCCAATTTTTGCTTAATTTCTGCCCAAGCATTATTTTTGCTTGCGTAAGCATTCCCTTTTCATTTTTATTGAACTTCATATCAGGTGCAAGCGCATAAAGCATCAATTCACCAGAAATATTATATTTTTGCTTAAAGTCCCATTCAGAGCCAATTCCGTAGCCATAAGCCATCAAAATTTGTTTTTGATTATGATTTTCAGTTAGTCTGCTACCCACTGCAAAAATATTATAAAACTTTCTAACACCTGTTTTTAGGCTGATATTGCCATAAAGTGCCTCACTTGTAGAGATTTCAACTACATTATGACCACCTTTTTTTACCACATTGACAAGCCCAATAGTCAAAACTTTATCATTTTCTCCAACAATATTTACAAGTCCTAACTGCAAACCTCGTGCCTTATTTTTTGAGATATTTACAAGTCCTATTTGTCCACCTAAAAGCGTATCAGTGGCATTTATAATAGCTGCAATCTGCACACCACGTACTTTTTTCTTACTGATATTAGCTAAAACCACCACTTGTGCGCCATCAACTTGCTCATTACTAATATTTGCAACAGATGCAATTTGAACTCCCTTTACTTTATTTTTACTGACATTTGCAAATCCTGCAACCTGCAAACCTTCTACTTTTTCTTTGTTAATATTCACTAAACCCGCTATTTGTACGCCTTTAGTTTCTCCTCTACTGATATTAGCTAGTCCTGCAACCTGTAAACCTTCTACTTTTCCTGTACTAATATTGCTCAAACCACTTACTTCTGCACCTTTCACACCAGCAGAAATACTTGCTAAAATGCCCACAGACGCATAATGTTTAGATTTTTGCGCTTTCAAATTTGTTCCAATAGGTGAGAAAAGCGTAATTTGAAATTTTTGTGCAAATTTTTCTTTTTTAACTATTTGCGTTATTTCAAGTCGTTTTATTTCTCTGTTTTTTACCTCAAAATCAGTAGGAAAATAATTATCAAAAAGATTTATATCTGTTAAAAAGTGCTTTGTAGATGTACTAAGTGTATTTTCTTTGTTTTTGTCAATATTTAAAATATCAGCCATTGTTTGTGTCTTCACAAACAACTTTTCTTTTACGTTTTCATTTTCTTTACTTGTAACAGCTTGATTTTCAGTTATTTCTGTTTTGATAAATGATTTATCTTTCGCAAGCAAATCTGTATTTTTTGCCATTGTTTGTGTCTTCACAAACGACTTATCCAAATTTTTATTTTCTTTATTTTCCTCCTCAATTCTTACATTACTTGCAATAATTTGAGATTTTTGTAAAGCATTTTCTTTTGTTGTATTTGTTTGATTGTCAGAATTTTGCGTTAAATTTTCTTTTGTTTCTGAATTATTTTCTACATTATTTTTTGTAGGATTTTTCAGGATAAACAAGCTACTTTGTTGTTGATTTTCTTGAGAAATATCTTCTGTATTTTGATTAAAGTTTTTAGTTTGATTTTTTCTAAAATCATCTTTCAAATTACTTTCAAAAGGTTTTTTTAGAGAACTTACAGAATTAGTTGTATTATTTTCAGCTAAATTTTCACCTAAAAAAGCATCAAAAATATTTTTATTAAAAACATTTTTATCAAAGGTATTTTCAACAATATTTTTATCTCCAAAACTGCTCTTAGAGCCATTTTTAGTTTTATTTTTCTGCTGATTTGTTGTTAAATTATTAGTAGAATTTGTATCAGAATTAAGAGAAATCACGCTTGGTACAAATGCCATAGCTCCAATAAGTAGCGTTTTGGCAGCGTATGAGAAGATTTTAGCCGACAACGACATCACGCCTGTACGCACAAGACCACTCACAGAAAGACTCATAGCAAGTTTAGACCAATCATTTTCTTTATCAAAAGAATGATGTTCTGTTTCTAGCTTTTGCTGGAGTTTTTCCCTAAAAAGTTTGTCTATTTCGTGGTCATTATGACGCATAACGGTTTTCTATTTCTACTCCTAAAAGTGCTATTACTTGTTTTTGAAGTTTTAGACGTGCTTTTGCAAGATTAGATTTAGAAGTTCCTTCACTTATTAGCAATAGTTCAGCTATTTCTTTGTGAGAATAGCCTTCTATGGCATACAAGTTGAAAACTGCCTTATAAGCAGGTGAGAGGGTTTGTACGAGGTTTAGAAGTTCGTCATAAGAGATTTTATCTAATACGTCTTCACTTGTAACCTCAAAATCTGGTAGGTCGTTGTCATCAAGGGAAAAATTTTGATAAAATTTTTTATTTTGATGATATGCGTTGATGGCATTGTGTACCATTATTCTGCGTATCCAACCTTCAAAAGAGCCTTCTTGCTTATAACTAGGCAGATTTTTAAAAACTTTCATAAAGCCTTCTTGTAACAAATCTTTTGCTTCGTCTTTGTCGGAAGCGTAGCGCAAACAGACCAACATCATCTTGCCATAAAACATTTCAAATAATGCTTTATGTCCTTGCGCCTCACCATTGAGGCAACTTTTGATGATATTTTTTTCTGTTGTCATTACATCTTCTTAATAGCAAGACAAGTGTTCTTTCAAAACGGTTGCCTACTTTTCTAAGAATTTAATTTTAAAGGTTGGATTTTGTATAATTCATTGATAATCAACGAATTTATTTTTTATTTCTTTCGTATCAATATTTTTACAAAATTACGTTATTTTAGTCAAATAAACAAAAATAAAAATTCCTAAAAAATTGGGTTACCTTTTATACATTTTAGCATTAAAAGCATATTTATACAAAATATAATTCCGTAAAATCATATTTTTATTTTATTAAATTTTTCAAAATGCACTTTTGAAAGAACAAAATTTTGTTGCCTAAATTGTCTGCATCAGGATTTACAAGATTACTAGATAAATACAAGGATAATACAGAATATTTTTTGCATTTTTATGCCTTTACTTTTTATATTCTTTTTGTATTATCTTAAAAATCTTACTATCTTGAAAATCCTGATACAGACAAGAAGTTCACAAATAACTCTTTTTTATCTCACCAAAATCCATAGAAAAATGAAACCCATTAAATTTATTCCAGCCATTGTATTGATGTTTTTACTTGTGAGTTGTGCGGAAGAGAGACCAAGCAAAGACCAAATAACAATGCCAACCCAAGATAAATCACCACAAAGAGAAGAAGCTAAAACAGCAGAAAGTGCCGTAATGCCTAATCAGAATGATGATGAAGCCAAAGACCTTATCAAAAAAGACTCTGATACACAATCAAATGCTTTTGCCTCTTCCTCTGTGTCGGTTGTCAGCAAAGACACTACACGCAAATTTATCATCACAGGTGACATTAAATTTAAGGCAAAAAACGTCATCAAAGCTACCTATAATATTGAAGACATTACGCATAAAGAAGGTGGTTTTGTAACTTCTACCACACTTGCAAGCGAAATCAATAACGTAACTACTACGCCAGTAAGCGTGGATTCTTCAATGGTTACGACATTTTATACGGTGAGTAATACGTTGATTTTGAGAATTCCTAACTATAAATTGGATACAGCACTCAAACAAATTGCCAAAAATATTGACTATCTTGACCACAGAAATCTTAAAAAAGAAGATGTTGCGTTGCGCCTTTTGACCAATGAACTTGCCCAAAAGCGTGCCAACAAAACACAACAACGTCTGGCAAGTGCCATTGACAAAAAAGGGCAAAAACTTGATGATATTGTGTCTGCAGAACAGATTTTGAGTAATAAAGAAGAGCAATCTGACAATGCTAAACTTTCTAATATGTCAATAAATGACCAAATAGCATATTCTACGGTGAGTTTGGTAGTTTATCAGCCACAAACAGTCAAAAGAGAAATGATTTTTAACCATAAAAATATTGAGCCATTTGAGCCTAGTTTTGGTAGCAAAATAGTTGATTCTATGCAATTTGGCTGGCAAATTATTAAAGAAATTTTTCTCTTTATTGTAAAATCTTGGGCAATTCTTTTGTTTGTTGGATTAGCATTTTTCCTTTACAGAAAATACAAAAAACAAACAAAATAGTTATGAATTGTGAGTTGTGAGTTGTGAATTAAATACAAACAAGTCCCATAAAAAATTTGTAGGACTTGTTTGTGCTTTTACTCTATTTTTAGCAATGGAAATTAAATAACTTAATAATCAAAGTTTTACATTCGTACTTCGTACCTCTTAATTCGTACTTGTTACTTAGCTAATTTCAATAAAACCGTTTATCCATTCTGGGTCTAATGTTGCACCAAGTTTTTTATAAAAGTTGATGGCTGGCTCGTTCCAATCAAGGACTTGCCAACTTACTCGCTGACATTTATCTTGTTTTGCTTTTTCCAAAAGTAACATAAAAAACCTCTCTCCTAAGCCAAAACGGCGGTATTCTGGCAAAATATACAAATCTTCCAAATACAAAACACGCCCTTTCCACGTAGAATAACGGTAATAAGTAATTGCCATTCCAACCATTATTTTTTGATTATTTTCTAGTGTGGTTTCTGCCACTATCAAATGAAAAATAGGGTTTTCAGAAAACCCATCTATAAGCATTTGTTCAGGCGTATTACTAACTTCCAAAGGGGCTTTTTCGTATTCTGCAAGTTGTTTGATGAGTGCAAGCACCGCAGGAATATCAGCAGGCCTACCTGTACGTAAAGAAAAGGTCATTTTTTAAATCTCAATTAAAATATCTTTATTAGGAACTTATTTTTTTAGAAATCTCTCTGTTTTGCCATCAAAATTAAGATAATAAACGCCTCTACGTATGCTAGTTGCATCAATTTCTTTACCTTTACCTTTTTTTATAGAAGTTCCTTTTAGGTCT
>JAYVHJ010000064.1:0-3372 GCA_043771315.1 Raineyaceae bacterium | reverse complement strand
AACGGATTTTTTGCCCTTCTTTTACCTTATGAAAATCCTTTTCAAAAACCGTTAATTCTGCGTGTAGATGCTCTGTATCAACTATTTCAAACAAAACATCAGACATATTTACGTACTTTCCCACGTTCATATTGATAGTGGTAACATACCCAGAAATAGGCGAATAAATGCCAATAGTGCTGGTTATTTTGCCTGCATCAACTTGATATTTATTGATACCAATAGTTTGCATACGCATTTCTAAGCCATTTTGACGTGCTTGAAGCATTTTTAGTTCTGATGCCACCTGCTGAAAAACCTTCAAAGCACCTGTATTTTCCTTAGAAAGTTCATTTTGACGTTTGTATTCTTGCAAAAGATACTCAATTTTTGCTTTTCCTTCCAAATAATCTTGCTGAATTTGGATAAAATCAGGGTTTTCTATAAGTGCCAAAAGTTGCCCACGCCCAACTTTCATACCTTGCAAAAGGTCTGTTTTGCGTACAAATCCGCCCATAATAGCCGACACACTTACAATATTTTGTGGAGGAACGTCCAAAATACCATTTACTTTGAGCGTGCTACTCATATTACGCATTTGCGTTGTCCCAAGCGTGATATTGCTTGTTTGAAATTGCTTTTCAGAAATTTCTACCAAATGTGGGGTTTCTTTCTCTTTTTGCGCAATTTCTTTGCTTGTTGTGGCAGGTTTTTCCTCGTGATTATGTTCTTTCTGAGAACAAGAAAATTGTATTATTCCAAGAAATAGAATAATGGTTTTGATGATGTTTTTTTTCATTTTTTGAGTTCGTGGGGTATAAAACCCTACGTTATTGATTTTTTGATTAATAATGTACGTTTAGCATCAGTAGCGCAGGGTTTTATACCCTTTGTCTAAGTTGCGTGTAAAATTTACTCTGATTTTTCATCAATATCATCAATGCTAATTACAGAGGAGTTTTTTACAAATGTTTCTAATTCTTTTTCAAAATTAAATGTTTCCTTTTTATGTTTTATCTCTTGATTTCTGATATAATCACGCACTTTAGGCACAATTGAGGGACTAACAGAAATAACTGCATAACCATCTTGCCATTCAAAATAATCTTCTATCAACTCACTTTCTCTTGCCCATTTTTGCGAAATTCCTTTGATATTTTTCACAACATCACTTACTGCAAATTTAGGATTTAAGGAAATGAGTAGATGTACGTGGTCTTCAACACCATTTATAAAATCTAAATGATACTCTTTATCCTTGCAAATCTCTTGTATTTTTCTGTATAATGGAAGTTTCAACTCCTTAGAAATCAGAGGTTTTCTGTTTTTTGTTGTCCATACCAAATGAACCCACAATGCGTAATATTTTTGCATAATAATTTTATTGATTTTATTTTTTGAGTTCGTGGGGTATGAAACCCCACGTTATTGATTTTTTGTTAATAATATGTATTTAACATCAATAGCGCAGGGTTTTATACCCTGCGTATTTTAAAGTATTACTCACTCAATAAAAATTCTATCAAAAAAATCTGCTGATTGTACTGATAAAGCGCATCAAGGTAGTTTTTTTGAATAGAAATGGCATTATTAAAACCTGCTAAATACTCTAAATAACCAATAGAACCACTTCTAAACAGTTTTTCAGAGGTTTTTATGATTTCAGCGGACATTGGTAGGGCGGTTTGCTCATAATAAGCCAAATTTGACTGGAATTTAACAAATTCCTGTACCGTTTGGGCGTATTGCCCCTGTAAAGTGCGTTTTTGATACTCATAATTTGCTTGTGCTAGTTGCTGCTGCACTTTTGTTGCCCTAAAACGTGCTTTTTGTGCTTTTGCAAAAATAGGGACAGAAACACCCACCACAATGCCATTAAAGCGTGTATTTGTGCCATAATAGGTTTCTGTGCGGTCTTCTTTTTGCTGATAACCTGTAAGTGTCTGACTAAAAGCACCAATACTAAAATCTGGTAAAAGACGAGATTTTTCTACGGATTGTGTAAGTTTGGATATTTCAATTTGGTATTTAAAAGCCTTTAAAACAGGGTTTTCATTGATTTTTGTTGTATCAAAATTTGCCGTAAAATCTCGTTTTGTAAGTTTTTCAGCCAGTTCTAAATTGTCGTTAATACTCAAGTTAGTGTTTAGCAAAGTTTGCAGTTTTATCTTTGCAGTTTTTTGGTCATTTTCATTGATTAAAAGAAGGTTTTTTACTTCTAAACTTTGAGATTGGGCTATGTTTTTTTCCAAAGAATTAGTTTCTCCAGTCTTAAAACGCAGTTCCGACATCTTCAAAAAACTGTTAATAATGGTGTCCTGATACAAAAAAAGCATATTTTGTGCTTTCGTGAAAAGTGCAAAATTATAAGCCATTTTAACTTGATAAACGAGTTCATTTTTTGTTATTTTCTGTTGAAAGTCAGCATTTTGTGTATTTGCTTCTGCTAATTTCCGTTGCTTAGAAAATGTACTTGGATAAGGAATTTTCTGTGAAAATGCCAAACCATTATCCAAAACAGCACTATTAAATTGTCCATAAGTCAGCGTAAAATCCGTTTTAGGAATATCTACAGCAGTTTTTTGCAGTTGCTTTTGATATTCTATGTTGAGATTTGCGGCTTTTAGGCTCAAATTATTTTCTGTGGCTTGTTTTATGGCGTTTGCAAGCGTAAGAGGCACTATCAGAGAGCTATTTTGTGCAAATATTTCAAAGGAAAATAAAAGCAAAAAAAACAGAAAAAAGTATTTTTTTATTGTGTATTTCATTGTTTGGGTTATTTTTTGTATTTTTGTATTGTGTTTAAAAATAATTCATTTATGAGACCACCAGAAAACATTACAACAGAAATCCAAGATTTAAACAAAATTTGTCTAAATGCTGAAAAATTATCAGTACAATTTCCAAATGATAATATTCTAAAACTAACATTGGAACAATTGATATTCAGAAAAACAAACTTGCTCAAAGAATTAGAAAATAGTTTGCTTTTCTTTGATAAATATGTATTGAAAGATGCTTAAAGGCAATTTTTAACTGTTCTTGTGAAGTTAGGTGTTTCCACCTGACAACATAAGAAAAATTATTTAGTCCATTCCTCTAATTTGCAATAGAATCATTTTTGTCGGTTCTATTTCAAAGATTAAATCTATCCCAACAATTCTGTGAAATGTTCTACTGACTTTTAATTCATAAACATTAACAGTTTCATTTATAAATTCGTTTTTGAGCATCATTATGAAGTAATTTATTGAATTTCTAATACTATAGTTCAAATCCATTACCAAATTATTTTCTTTATAATCAAGTTGACTTGCAAATGCTGGACTTTCAAAAGGTATTCGTCTTTTTAGATTGGCATATAACTCATTTTTTAATAACTCCTCCCAATTT
>JAYVHJ010000063.1:0-3128 GCA_043771315.1 Raineyaceae bacterium | reverse complement strand
TTTTACAAGAAAAAGTATTTGCCTTTACCTTTAAACAATATAAAATATTCCAATAATTATGTAATATTTTAGATAAAAATAAAGCACACCTTTGTTTTTAATTTTATCAATATGGAACAACTGACTACATCACCCAACACAACCGCAAATACATCAACTACTACGAGTGAGCATAAAGTTGTGGCAAAAGTTGTAAGTGCTGGTAAGGAATATAAAGTAGGAGATACAACCATTATTGCGCTCAAAGCAAGTACAATGGAGCTACGAGCAGGTGAAATGTTGCTTATTATTGGTCCTTCTGGCTCTGGAAAAACTACTTTACTTTCTTTGTTGGGTTGTGTGATTTACCCTACTTATGGCGAGGTTTGGATAGATGACGTGAAAGTCAATGATTTGGACGAAACCAAATTAGCAGCATTAAGACTAAAGAAAATAGGCTTTATTTTTCAGCGTTTTAATTTGATAGCACCGCTCACAACGCTAGAAAATGTGATGATGCCGTTGATATTACAGGGTTTTAGCGACAAAGAAGCCAAAGAAAAAGCCACCATAGCCCTAGAAAAGGTTGGAATGGGTGACAGAATGAACAATCTTTCCAATGATTTGAGTGGTGGACAACAACAAAGAGTAGCAATTGCCCGAGCCTTAGTTACGAACCCTGCAATGATGCTCTGTGATGAGCCAACTGCATCTCTTGACCTCGCCAGCGCAGGTATTGTGATGAGAGAACTCAAAGAACTTGCCAAACAAGGCAAAGCAGTTGCCGTAGTTACCCACGACACTAGGCTACGCCCATTTGCAGACAGGATTATTTATGTGCTTGATGGTGCAATATCAGACAAACCAGTAGAAGAAGAAATAGCACTAACTGAAGTGGCAAGTACGAAGTGAGAGGTACGAAGTAAATACATCATTACTACAACAAAAAACTACAATATGAAAAGATATTTTAACAATTATTTGATGTTTTTTTTGATTATTCTGATGTTTTTTTCTTGCAATAATAAAGAGAAAAAAGAAAAATTAGAAAAAGAAAATGCCAAAAAAGCCCTTTCAGCTACACAAATAGTGGGTATTGGGAAAATAGTTCCTGAAAATGATATTATACAACTCTCTGCTCCTGTGAACGGCATTGTAGCGAAAATCTACAAAAAAGAAAATGACACAGTAAGCATTGGAACGGTTATTTTAGAGTTAGAACATCATTTGGAAGATGCAAAACTAACACAATTAAGTGCTGAAGTAGCCACACAAGCCGCACAAATAAACGTAGATGCCGCAAGCGTGGGTGAGTTTGAGGCAAAATACAATAATGCAAAAGTAGAACTTCAACGCCTGCAACATTTATTAGAAAAAGGAGCGGAAACACAACAAACAGTTGATGATATGCACACCAATGTAAAATCATTTCAGGCTAATTTTCAGAGGTTAAAAGCTGTTGTGGTTGTTTCCAAAGATAGATTACAAGAAACAAATGCCGCTTTGCAACTTGCCCAAACAGAACTAAATCAGAAAATAATTATATCTCCCATAAGTGGCAGAATATTAGAATTAAGTGTCTTAATTGGTGGTTCTGTGGCTATTCAGCAGGCTTTTGGTCAAATCAGCCCAG
The DNA here is from genome assembly GCA_043771315.1 of Raineyaceae bacterium. Lineage (GTDB taxonomy): Bacteria > Bacteroidota > Bacteroidia > Cytophagales > Thermonemataceae > JANYGM01. The sequence continues at coordinate 1,516 of JAYVHJ010000063.1, read as the reverse complement.
AAGGAAAAACCATTGCTATTTGCGAAATTGATGAAGCATACGCAGAAAAAATTGTAGTTGGACAAAAAGGCTGGATTAGAGAAGTGAGTGCCGCAGACACTTTATCCACAGGAACAGTCTATTTTGCAGCGTCTTTCCTCAAAAAGAAATCATTATTTACAGACCAATCTGGAGAAAAAGAAGATAGAAGAGTACGAACAATAAAAATACTCCTTGATAAACCTGCAAAACTACTCCTAAACGCAAGAGTTGAATGTGTTATTGATATTTCTAAATAATAGCCCCCAGCCCCAAAGAGGAGCAATACAAATACACAAGCAATTGTATTTTGTATTAAAGTCCCCTTCGGGGATTTAGGGGCTACAATTAACAACTAAAAAACCTATGTTAAAAATTGCGTGGAAATTTATCAAGTTTGACAAAGCTAAAAGTATTGGCGTGATTGTGGGAATTCTCATTAGTACGTTTCTTATTGGGCAACAATTAGGTGTTTTCTTTTTTCTTACAGGACTTATGGGAGCATTGGCAAGAGATGTCAAAGCGGATATTTGGGTCGTGCAGGACAAAACGGACAACGTAAACCAACTAGGAAAAATTGATGTCAGAAACCTACGAGCCGTACAAAGCATAAGCGGTGTAAAAGAGGCTTTTCCACTCGTGATTAGTGGGGCGGCTTGCAATTTTGCCAACGGAGAAAGTGGCGCAATTACTTTGCTAGGCGTTGATGCAAGCCATATAAATGCTTTGCTTAGTAAGAAAATAATGGCTGGAAATATAGCAGATTTGCAGTTAGATGGTGCAATAAGTGCAGAGTTTTTTGAAGAGAAAAATTTAGGAAAAAATATCAACGTAGGAACAAGTTTGGAAGTGAATGGTAAGAGAGCTTTCTTTGCACTGCAAACAAAAGGTTTTAGAGGTTTTGGAAGCAGTTTTTGTGTTACAACTATTGAAAGAGCTAGGTTTTTTTCTAATCAGTCTGTCAATAATATTAGTGCCATTTTGGTGAATGTGGATACCCTCAAAAACGCTGATGCCATTGTCGCACACATCAACAACAATATAAAAGGCGTTCGTGCCTGGACATCTGAAAAACTTGCAACCACTTCCGTAAAAAAAATACTGACAAGTAGCGGAATTGCCCTCAGCACAGGCACATTGATTGTTTTTGCGCTGATTTCGGGCTTTTTCATTATTGGGCTGACTATGTACTCGTCTGCGCTTGACCGCCTAAAAGATTACGGCACTTTAAAAGCCATTGGTGCAGGAAATGCCTACATTAGCAAACTTATTCTTATGCAAGCACTTTTATTTTCTATTGTTGGGTTTTTGGTTGGAATGTTATTATTAGAAGGTTTTAGGATTGGCGTGGCGAAATCTGGGCTGATTTTTTCATTTTCTCCTTTGGTACTTTTGGGTATGTTTACTACAATAGGGCTGATTTCTTTGGGTGGCGCATCATTTGCATTGAGCAGAATTAGAAGCGTTGAGCCTGCAACGGTGTTTAGATGATATTTTG
>JAYVHJ010000062.1:0-3566 GCA_043771315.1 Raineyaceae bacterium | reverse complement strand
TTCCAAAGTTTGGAAAGGCTTTTTTTGATTTTAATCTGTTATTTGTATCTTCAGAATTGGAAGAGTTATATAACCCAATCCCTATGAAGTGAAAATTCTTTTCGTATTTGCAAAAAAACATTACCTTTGCATAATTCAAAATATAAGAAGATGAAAAAAATACTCATTATACTGATAATGGTTAGTGCTACTATTTTGCCTGCACAAGACAAAATAGATAAACTTTCTGATAAAGTTGATAAACTTGCGGAGCAGATGGCTGCACAACAAGCTGAAACCAACAAACAAATAGCCATTATTGCTACCAAAGTAGATGGCTTTGAAAAATCTATGGATAAACGTCTTGAAACGCAAAGTACCTTTATAGTAGGTTTAATGGGGCTTATAGGCATACTTATTGCAGCTATGTTGGGTTTTATTAGTTACATTTTTTGGGATAGACAAACTGCCTTAAAACCTATTGAAACAACAAGCGTAGAAATGCAAAGAGAAATAAATTTGCTCAAAGAAAAAGAGTTAAAACACACAGAAAAAGAACTAAAATTAGAACTTCTATTGAAAAAACTCCTTGAAAAATTTCCTGATTTGGCTAATTTAGCATAATCCCTTTTTGACAATAAAAAAAGCCTTTCCAAACTTTGGAAAGGCTTTTTTATTGATAAAATCAAAATTATTTTTATTTAATTTTCACTCTTATTCCTTCAGAATGGCTAGAAAATTCTGGTGCATACATACATTGAATAGTGGTGATACCGTTAGAGAAATCTCCTTTTTGTGAGGCTCTAAGGTCATATTCAAACACATAAGTACCTTTACTCAAATAGCCAATAAAGAAATTAGCAGACAAATCTCGCATACTTTCATAATAACCCAAACCATCTTGGTATTTGTAGGTAGAAATAGTGCTGATTGGCTCAAAAGCTGATGCACGCATATCTTTTAGATGCACATACTCCATATTTCTATCCACACGCAACTCAATACGCACTTTTATCAAATCTCCAATTTTGATGTCTTTGCCCTCAATAGGAACAATCACTTTACCTCTATCAGAATCTTGCTCAATAAAAAGTTGTTTTTTGAGTTTTAGAGGCGTTTCTGCAGGCGTTATTTTGTCTAATTGTTCAAAATATTGCCAATAAACCGCTCCCCACGCTACGCCAGCATCTTTTTTCTCCACTTTGATATTACCAAAGCTAGGTTTTACTTGGTCAGCTGTCCACGCAGTTTTGAAATACCCTGTTCCTGCCTCTAATTTAACATCTTCACGAGTTTTTGGGTCAATTTTCTCTCCACCAATAGTAACTTCTACAATTTGCTCACTTGCAAGTGCATCTGCACCTCTACGAAGCAACGCAAAACACGCTTCAGCCGTTGCTTTGGTCGTTTTCCAATCTTGAGTTTGTTTTTGTTTAAGTAACCAAACCTTCAAATCTTCAACAGCTTTCAAATCACCTGCAACCTCATCATAGACTTCTATCATAAGTGCTTGTGTTTCTATTGGGGCTTGATACCAATACCAACCACGCTCATATTTCCAATACATACCAAATTCTTCTGATTTCAGAGAACGTTCTGTAAGTGATTTGATGATGTTTTTAGTAATTACTTTTTCTCCAAAACGGTGCAAAGAAAGTGCTATCATACCTTGCATATACTCATTACCAGCCAACCAAAAAGTTTTTTGTTGTCCTAAATAATAATCAAAAGCCTCTTTTGCAGAATTTGGAACGGGCATATCTTTAAAATAACTTCTCGCATACAAATAATGTATCTGTGAGTAACCCAAATTATTATTAGAAAACTTACAATCTCCTTTCTTTACGCAGGCTTTTAGTTTAGCATAATCATCAGCTATCATATTATCAAGATATTTAACTGCTCTTTGTATCATTTGTAGCGTTTGAGCATCTGTACGAATGCTTTTCACGCCCAAAACGTCCAAATGACCAAATCCTGCCACAATATGCTGAGTCATATAACGGTCTGAAGGCATACCCAAAAACCAAGTAAAACCACCATCACCAACTTGATGCTTTTGCACTTTTTCTAAGGCTTTTTCTTGCTCATTTGCCATACGGTTGAGGTCAAAAAGTAAACCTAGATTGCGTTTGCGCTGACTTTCGTCTTTGGCGTGAAGCACCCAAGGCGTTTCTTCCAATAAAGCAGATTTCAATTCTTGATTTTTCTCCAAATTAGAAAGTAGCGCATCTGGTTGTAAGTTTTTCCAAGTATCAAAAACTCTTTTGATTTTTGGATTAGAATTAGCCACATTTGTCGCAATAGAATTAGCATAATAACGTGAAAAAGTTTGTTCTACACACTCGTAAGGATATTCCATCAAATATGGCAAGGCTTGCACGGCATACCAAGCAGGATTAGACGTAAATTCTAGCGTAAAACGGTTGTGTTTCAGCGTATTAGAAGACTTACTTGCAAGCAATTTTTCAAACTTAAATTCTTTCGTTTGATTACCACGAATAGGCAAAGGCATAGTTTCTGTAACAAGCATACGGTTTGTAACGACAGGAATAACCATTTCTTCACCATCAGAAAACGTCCCAGACTTCGCTACAATGCGGTAAAGTACTGCTTGCGCACCTTCAGGAATACTAATACTCCATTCCAAATTTTGACTTTGTCCGCCTTTCACGTTGAAATCTTGTAGTTTTGAATTGTTTTTCATCAAATCATCAATATTTTTCATTGTCAAAGCATCAAAAAACTCTAATTGCGCTTGTCCTTTCAGTTCTTTGTCCACCAAACTCGTAACCTTTACAGAAAACATCATTTTGTCATTTTCTCTAAAAAAACGTGGCTGATTAGGTACAACCATCAAATCTTTTTGCGTTACTGTTTGCTCCATTTTTCCACCAATTTTTAGGTCTTTTGTATGTGCAAGTCCTAAAAATTTCCATTTGGTAAGAGCCTCTGGAATAGTAAATTTAACAATTATTTCACCATTTTCATTGGTCTGCAAAGTAGGAAAGAAAAAAGCCGTTTCATTGAAGTTTTTACGGATTTTTACATCTCCAAAATCAGGTTTTTTAGTTTCTAATTTGCCTTCTTTTGGTTCTGGTTTTTGGTTTACTGCCCCTTCTTTTGCATCTGCTTTCTCCGCTAATGTTGCGACAGGAGATTCTGTTCTGAGCATATCATCACTTTCCTCTTCTTTGGCTTTGTCTTTACCATTTTTAGCCATTTTTTTAGGGCTAGCAGTTTTCATCACACTTTTTCTTTCCATTTGCTCGTCCATACCACCTCTGTATCTATCTCTGTGATAATACATAGAATAATAATCCAAAGAAAACATATTTAGACTTCTATAATAAGGGCTATCACCGCCACCAACGTAGGTATTCCAGTTGTCGCCTGCACGTTCTCTAAAATTCTCAATGCCAAAAGCACCGTCAGAATCCCAACCCAAACGAGCATAATTATTGCCCCAAACATTAAAAGAAAAATAATTTGTTCTGAAAACATCAAGCGAAGCATCATAAAGTGTAGCCACCATTTCAGCTACAATTTTATCTGCATTTTTGCCTTTTATTTTCAGTTTCCACTCT
>JAYVHJ010000061.1:0-13180 GCA_043771315.1 Raineyaceae bacterium | reverse complement strand
CTTTAATATCATCTAAGAATTTGGCAGTATAAGCCATTCCAACGGTTTTGAAGACCAAACCAATTACTTTTTGAAGTTCTTTTTTAGTCAAAAGAACATTCACAAAACCAACTTCTTTTGGCACAAGCAAATTGAACAAAACACGTCCAGCTACTGTTTCAACAGTTTTATCCACCAAAACATCACCTTCACGCACTTTTGTTTTTATCTTAATGAAAGCGTGTTTAGAAAGACGTTTTTCATTGATAGCAATAATAACTTCTTCTGCAGAATAAAACGACAACCCTTCTCCCATAACTGGGTGTTCTGGTGTAGTTTTACGTCCTTTTGTTACATAATACAAACCTAACACCATATCTTGTGAAGGCACAGTAATAGGTGCGCCATTGGCAGGGTTAAGGATATTATGAGAAGCAAGCATAAGCATTGAGGCTTCCAAAATAGCTTCGTGTCCTAGTGGAACGTGTACCGCCATTTGGTCACCATCAAAATCCGCATTAAAGGCGGTACAAACAAGCGGATGCAGTTGTATAGCTTTTCCTTCAATAAGTTTAGGTTGGAATGCCTGAATACCCAAACGGTGCAACGTAGGCGCACGGTTTAGCAAAATAGGGTGTCCTTTCAATACATTTTCCAAAATATCCCAAATAACAGCATCTTTTCTATCTACAATTTTCTTAGCAGATTTCACTGTTTTTACGATACCTCTTTCAATCAATTTTCTTACTATAAATGGCTTGAAAAGCTCTGCTGCCATATCTTTTGGCAAGCCACACTCGTGCAATTTAAGTTCAGGACCAACGACAATAACAGAACGTCCAGAATAATCCACACGTTTTCCTAGCAAGTTTTGGCGGAAACGTCCTTGTTTACCTTTCAACATATCAGAAAGAGATTTCAAAGCTCTGTTTCCGTCTGCACGCACCGCATTTACTTTACGTGAGTTGTCAAACAAACTATCCACAGCTTCCTGCAACATACGTTTTTCGTTACGCAAAATTACTTCTGGAGCTTTTATCTCAATAAGTCTTTTCAAACGGTTATTTCTGATGATTACTCTGCGGTACAAATCATTCAAATCAGAAGTTGCAAAACGTCCACCATCAAGTGGTACAAGAGGACGAAGTTCTGGAGGAATAACAGGTAACATCTTCAAAATCATCCATTCTGGGCGGTTTTCAATTTTTGATTCTTGGAAAGCACGCACTACTTTAAGGCGTTTAAGTGCCTCTGCTTTACGTTGTTGTGAAGAATCATTAGCTGCTTGATGACGCAATTCATTTGCTAATTTGTCTAATTTCAAGCGAGAAAGTAGCATTTGCAAAGCATCTGCACCCATTCTAGCTATAAATTTAGTTGGGTCAGAGTCGTCCAAAAGGTGATTTTCTCTTGGAAGTTTGTCTTGGATATCCAAATACTCATCTTCTGTCAAGAAATCCAAATACGTACTACCATTACGTCCTTCTTCAGCCATTACACCAGGATTTACTACAATGTATCTTTCGTAGTAAATAATTTGGTCAAGTTTTTTGGTAGGCAAACCTAACAAATAACCAATTTTATTTGGTAAAGAACGGAAATACCAAATATGCGCCACAGGAACAATAAGTTCAATGTGTCCCATACGCTCACGACGCACTTTTTTCTCTGTAACTTCAACGCCACAGCGGTCGCAAATAATGCCTTTGTAACGAATACGTTTGTATTTGCCACAATGACACTCCCAATCTTTGACTGGACCAAAAATACGTTCACAAAACAAACCACCCATTTCTGGTTTGTAAGTTCTGTAATTGATTGTTTCTGGTTGAGTTACTTCCCCGTGTGAACTATCTAGGATAGACTGAGGAGAAGCCAAGCTAATAGTAATAGTACTAAAATCACTTGTCAGTTTTCTGTTTTTCTTGAATGCCATAATTATTTTTTATGTACTTTTAAGGCTGCATAGGACGCAGTCAATCAAAATAAAAAATTTCACAAAAGTACGCAATTTTTTAATACCAAACACTATTCTTTTATAATTTGTTTTCTCACTTTTTGTCTGTTTGGCAAAACAGCTTCCAAAATATACAAATCAGTATTTAATTTGCTAATATCTAAGCGTATATAGTCATTTTCAGATTTTTCAGAATGTACCAAAATACCCATTTTATTATAAATCTTCACCTCTGAGCCTGCTAAAATATTAACAACATCTAAATAAGTGTTGGCTGGATTAGGCAAAACAGAAATTATTGGCTCTTTTGGTGTTTCTCCAACAGTTTTGCAAAGGTCAGGAGTTGCTATAATTGTTAAATTATAGATGATACTATTACCACAAGCATTAGTAGCAAAAATCCTATACCTATCAGGGCTTGTAAATAGAAGCCTCCCTGTGGTTGTAGGGTAAATAACAGGAGGAAATACGGAAGTTGGTTTAAAATGAAGAAGAGTAATACTTGTAACATCTTCTGCAAATACAGCTTCTGCACCACCACAACTAACATCAAGCGTTGGACTAGAGAGCATTATTGGTGGACCTGCCACACCTAATAATGTACTTGTACCATAACTATAACCAAAACAACTATCAAAATGTGTAATTTGTACACTTATTGTACTTGCGCCATTGGTAATAGCGGTAATGGTTGGCGTGGGGGTAGTTTCATTACTAATCTGCAAATTACTACTTCCTGTCCACAAAATACTTACCAAACTGCCTGTATTAGCTGGTAATGTGGACGGAGGGATATAGCTATACTGAACCACATCACCCAAACAAAGTGCAATAGTTGCAGGGGTGATGGTTACTGCATAATTGCTAGGAAGACTTGACCGCACAATGCTAGTACCCATTCCATCAGCAAAACAAGCATTTGTACTTTTGGTATCTACCCTAAGTATACCATAAGCAACATTACCAGTAAACTGTACATCTACATACGTTTGATTATCTGGAGTGTTTGGTAAGATTTGCAAACCACTATGTGCCATCCATTTTATAGTAGGATTATTGCCTGCGGGCAGACTAGCAAGGTTAATATAATACCTTTTGGTTGTATTTAAACAGCCATTATTGGCTGGGTCTGCTATGATAGGTATGCCATAAGAACCTAGATTTAGCGTACCCCCTCGCACTTTTACTTGATATCTCCCTAAGGTGCCTCCATTGCGTACCACACGAATAAGATAAGTTTTATTTGCGTCTAAAGCACTACAAGGAATTTTATAAGTGAATTTTGTACTGCTATTGCTCACCAATGTAGCTACCCCTCTTGTGGTTTTCTCACGTGGGGCTTTGGTGGGGTCACTATTCCAAAACTCTACCTCTAAAACTGGGTTATAATGCCCTGCAACATCTATAATATCAATAAAAACATCTAATCCGCTAACATTATGTGTATAAGAAAGCCAATCACTATCATCTTCACAGCTATTTTGTGAGTAAATAGTATTGAGTGTATGTAATTGTGTTTCATTGAGGGCAATAGGAGAAGCTGCCTTATCTGTATTATCTGGCTCGTAAATATCAAAATCATTGTTGGCTTTTACTGTATAAGTAGGATAAAAGATACCAACAGCACTCCTCATACTGGCTTTACGCACCATAATAGCACGTTGACCTGCTGAAAATGTGGTAACACACGCATCTGCTGCATAAGACATATAATTACTTACATCGGGTCTATACAAATCCCCTCTATCATCTTTTGGTCCAGGTATCCACGTGCAATTAACTACATTACTTGGATAATTTTCTAAGTTACGGTCTGCTTCTGTGTCACACAAAGCATCTCCTGTTATTTCACAACGTCTAAGAAATAAAGGTATTGGATTACAAACGCCCCAAGCCATACCTCTTGTAACGGGCTCTCTAATACAAGGTGCATTATAGGATTGATGTGTATGTGATAAGTCTAACCAATGACCTACCTCGTGTATAAAAGTGCCAAAAGCTAAATTTTTACCAGGTTCAGGAAAGTCTTTATAGTTCATTAAATCTCTTCTCATTGTAACAGCATCATCAAAAATATTAAACTGCCCCCCTGTTTTAGCAACAGAGAATTTATTGATAATGCGCACATTCAGCGCACCAATTGTATTGTATCTGGAGGTAAAAGTAAGATAAAAAGAGCTGGCACTTTCGCTACCCAGTTTTTTGTCTTCTATGTACTCAGGGCAAAGCATATAAAAACGAATAGGTACAGCATTTCTTCTAAATGCCTCATTCAATGACCAAATAGCGGCTTTTAATTTAACTTCTGGGCTTTCAAGAGTCCAAAAAACTCCTTTATTGCTATCATTAAATACCCAAAACTTTACAGGAATGCGGTAGTACACATTTTCATTTGTGCCTTCCACTCTGTAAGCAGGATTACCATTGAATGTAGCACTCAGACTGTCGTAGAATTGTTGTAAATAGGCATTATTACCATACCAAGGTAGTTTTTGCATTTCTGCGTCTGTCTTGTCAGAAGTAGCGCAAAGTTCATCATCTTGAGCATATGCACACGTGAATGCAAGAAGGCATAGGATAAAAAATATTTTTTTCATTTTAGTAAAGGATTAAAGATAAATAATTTATTTTTTTATAAAATCAAAGCCACAACCATCATTATCACAAATACGCTCACCTACTTGTCCATCAAAATAGGTGCTATCATTATATTGTACTTTTACTCTACCAAACATTCTCTGACAAGCATCTATCAAAGTATATTTTACTTTAATAGTATCTGTATCAAATTTGGTTAGTTTGAGGTAAAAAGTACGGTTTATTTCCATGCCTACAGAGTCTTTGTAGGCACTTTCACCATTATAATAGTCTATTTCTAGTGGGCTTTTTCTTAAACTTGTTGGCTGTAAAGGGTCATTTAGGTTATAGGCTCTCCAAGATTCTCTATTTCTACCTGTAATCACTTGTTTGCCTTTTTCATCAAAAACATTGGTATAAGTAAAGTCAAAACCAGCTCCAAAAAAGCCAAAATAGGACTCTCCACTAGGGTAATTAAGGTCAAAACCAACATAACTACGGTTTATGTTGCTGTTTCTGTCGCCAACGGTTAAACATCTTTCTTTCTTGCAACCTGCAAAAGTGGCTATAAAAAGCAGGGTTATTATTAGGGTTTTCATATATTTAGGGGGTTTTAAGTATTCGTGTAGGCAAATGTAAGGTTTTTAAAAGTATTGTACAAATAAAAGAGAGATTTATTTTTGTAAATGGCTGGCTGTTAGATTAAATACTCAAAACTTTACAGGAATACGGTAAAACATATTTTCATTTGTACCTTCTACTCTGTAGGCAGGATTACCATTGAAAGTGGCACTTAGGCTATCATAAAAATGTTGCAAGTAGGCATTATTATTGTACCAAGGTAGCTTTTGCATTTCTGCATCTGTCTTTTCATAAGTACCACAACGGGTATCATTTTGAGCATACGAACACATAGACACAAGTAGGCATAAGATAAAAAATATTTTTTTCATTTGAGTAAAGAATTAAAGATAAGTGATTTATTTTTTACGAAATTTGAAATAACAGCCTCTACTATCACAAGCCCCATTAGGTCCATTTACAATGTTATCAAAGTAGGTACTATCATTAAACTGTACTTTTACTCTACCTATTGTCCTAGAGCAAGCATCAAGTAGAGTATATTTTACTTTGATTGTATCTGTATCAAACTTGGTGAGTTTGAGGTAAAAAGTGCGGTTTATTTCTACGCCTACAGAATCAGCATAAGCAGTTTCACCATTGTAGTAGTCTATTTCTAGTGGTCTAGCTAAACCTGTTGCTTTTGTACGGTCTTGAGGGTCTTGATAGCTTAAATTGTATTTTCTCCAAGGTCCATCAATTGCACTAGCCATAATTTCTTTGCCTTTTTCATCAAAAACATTGGTGTAGGTAAAGTCAAAACCAGCTCCAAAAAAGCCAAAATAGTCTGACCCATCAGGTTTAAGGAGGTCAAAACCAATATAACTGTAGTTTTGGTATACACCTTGTTGTCTTCCAACACATTTTTTCTTGCAGCCTGCAAAAGTGGTTACAATAACAAAAAGCAGGGTTATTAGTAAGGTTTTCATATATTTAGGGGGTTTTAAGTATTCGTGTAGGCAAATGTAAGGTTTTTAAAAGTATTGTACAAATAAATGGGGCGTTTTATTTTTGTAAATGGCTGGTTATCTTCTATATATTCTGGGCAAAGAACAATTTTTTTATAATTTGTTTTTGGTAGTTTTGCTAAAAAACCCAATAAATACAAAAATTTTATCAGAATAATTTATTTTGGTGCGAAATATCTATTTAATTTCGTATCTTTGCGCCTCTGAAATAATACCCCTACTTATTTATATAAAATTACTGCTTTTCTAACTTCAAAGAATTATCAAAACAATGAAAGAACCGCAATTAAAAAATGTGCAGAACCGCATTAAAAAGGTTGCAAGTATTTTAGTAACCCAGCCATTACCCACAGACCCAAAATCTCCCTATTTTGAGTTGGCTAAAAAGTATAATCTTAAAATAGATTTTCGTTCTTTTATTCAAGTGGACCCCGTTCCGTTGAAAGATTTTAGAAAGCAAAAAGTCAATATTCAAGACCATACGGCAGTTGTTTTTACGAGCAGACACGCAGTAGATTATTATTTTGCGCTGGCAAAAGAGCTGAAAATTGAGATTCCACAGGATTTGAAATACTTTTGTATTTCTGAACAAACAGCTAATTATCTGCAAAAATACATACAAGTTCGCAAGAGAAAAGTCTTTACAGGTGTTAAAAATGCACTTGACCTTGTGCCTTTCATCAAAAAATACAAAGACGAAAAGTTTTTGTATCCTTGCTCTGATGTCAGAAAAGATGATATTCCTACGTATATGAAAGAAAACGGCTATGATTTTACGGAGGCTATCTTGTACCGCACTGTTGCAAGTGATTTGTCTGATTTATCTGATGTGAAATATGATATTTTGGCGTTTTATAGTCCGTCTGCTATCAATTCTTTGTTTACCAATTTCCCTGATTTTGTACAAGAAAATACACGTATTGCCGCATTTGGCAGCACTACGGCAAAGGCAGTTACAGATGCAGGACTTATTCTAGATGTAGAAGCACCTTTGCCAAATGCGCCTTCTATGACAGGTGCGTTGGAGGCTTATATTCAGATTGCTAATAAGATAAAAAAGTAAGTAATTGTGAATTTTTAATTGTGAATTATGAATGAATACAAAAATTTGATAACCAAATAATTATGTATTTTTCAGTCAAATCAAAGCACAAATTAATGTATAAACACCTACTTGGAAACGGAATAAAATAGCGTTAAAAAATATTTTTTTAAAAAAAGTTTGGTGAATTAAAAAAAACAGTGTATTATTACGCATCAAAACTAATAAATCTGGGATAAAAATTGATTTTACCATAAAATTCAAAACATTTCCGTTAAACAAAATACCTAAAAAGTACTTTTCTTTCTTAACTTATTTGCTTGTTTATCAAGAAGATAGCTAAGATAGGATATTTTTTTATTAAAATTTTTGCTGTTTTTTTTGCAATACCAAAAAAACATACTACTTTTACTAAACGCAATCAACTTATTACGCTAAAAAAATGAAAAAATTATTTACGAATGCTTTGATGTTTCTCGCTTGCCTTATCAGCTTGCCTGCGTTTGCGCAACAAGAAACTCAATTTAGCCAATATATGTTTAACACATTGTTCTATAATCCCGCTTATGCGGGCATACGTGGGCAAGGAAATTTTGCTTTACTACATAGAACACAATGGTTGGGTTATAATGGTACTTTTGACCAAGGAGGCGCACCAAACAGTCAGGTACTTAGTTTTGATGCTCCTTTTATGCAAACAAGCGGTATAGGAATACATATTACTAATGACCAAATAGCAACTGTTCGTAATACAGAATTACAGGTTTCTTATGCTTATCATATACCTCTTGGAAATGGTAAACTTTCAATAGGCGCAAGAGCTGGAGCATATAATCAAGTAAACCGTTTTAATATCTTGCGTGCAAGAGAGTCTGACGACCCATTAGTAAATGCAGCTATTGCAAGTAGTGGTAATATGCAAATAAAACCAGATGTTTCTGCAGGTTTATATTATCAAACACCAGATTTTTATGTTGGTGTAAGTGGTACTAGACTTTTGCAGGCGGAATTTGATTATGGTATTGCAGGACTCAAAAATGCACTTTCAAGAAATGTATATTTGACAGCAGGTTATAATATACCAGTCAATGACCAACTTGTAGTAACACCATCTTTCTTGGTAAAATCAGACCTTAATACCTATTCTTTTGATGTTTCTGCTATTGCTACTTATGATGATAGATTTTGGGGTGGACTTTCTTACAGACAAGGAGATGCAGGTATTGTAATGCTTGGTATGAATATTAAGAAAAATGAAGCTGGTTATACGGAACTTAGAGCAGGTTATAGTTTTGATTATACTTTGCAAGGACGTTTAGCAAAGTCTGCTACCTCACACGAGTTTATGGTTGCGTACACTATTGCACCACCAGCACCAATAAAAAAACCAGCGCAAAGAACGCCTAGATACAATCATTAAGAACTATTATAAAATTTTTATAATAATTATTTAAAATTTTTCAGAATAAATTTGCAATACTGAAAAAATATATACATTTTTGCATAACAATTGCATAGTATTTGCTTACTTCAAAATTATGCTTTTCTACAAACAAAGTAAAGAAATTTTATTTCAAACAATAACAAGTGTTATGAACAAATTGAGGAATAGTAGTAGCTTTTTCGCTATAGTTATAGCGGCAGCCTTTTTGCAGAGTTGCGGGCTTTTTGGTGGAAAGAAAGGAGGGAAGAAATTACCTGAAGAACTCAACGCTAGAATTAAAGTAACCAAAGGAGAAGTTTACAACTTTGACCAAGTGCGTCAAGGTTGGGATCAATACCGTCCACAAAGTATGGTCGTTATTCCTGCTGGTACATTTCATATGGGACAAGCTGATGAAGATGTGCCTCAAACACAGATTAACTATAACAAGCAAATTACTATTAGTGCTTTTTATATGGACGAAACTGAGGTTACAAATAACCAATACCGTTTGTTCACTGAAACGCTAATGGCTTATGCAACAGGTGCTACACCACTTGATCCTGATTACGAAGAAGACGTAATGAAAAAAATATTTGACCCAAATGGTGCTAAGCCTGACTCTATCCAAGTGATGGAAAAAGCTTATCCAAATGTGGACAGATGGGTAAAAGATTATGCTCACCACATGGGTGACCCAATGCTAGAATATTACTTTGACCACCCCGCTTTTGATGACTTCCCAGTTGTTGGCGTAAAGTGGACACAAGCAACTTTATTCTGTCAGTGGAGAACAATGCACTTAAACCGTTACCGTGTTGTAGAACAAGGTCTTGTAGCATCTCCTCGTTTTAGACTTCCAACAGAAGCTGAATGGGAGTATTCTGCAAAAGGTGGACGTGACTTAGCTAAATATCCTTGGGGAAATCCTTACACACGTAACACGCTTGGTTGTATGCTAGCTAACTTCAAACCAGGTAGAGGTAATTATTATGATGATGGTTTTTCTTATACTGCTCCTGTAGCATCTTATTTCTCTAATGATTGGGGACTTTATGATATGGCTGGAAACGTAGCTGAATGGTGTCAAGATGCTTATTATGAGTCTGCCTCTCCTATTGTTTGGGATATAAATCCAGTTTATGACCCACAAGACAAGGGTAGCAAATTAGGTACTGGTTCTCCTAACTTAAGAGATTATCCAAAACGTATGATTAGAGGTGGTTCTTGGAAAGATATTGCTTACTACCTAGAAACAGGCACAAGAACATACCAATTCCACGACTCTGCATCAAGTGCTGTAGGTTTCCGTTGTGCAATGACGTACTTAGGGCGTTCTTCTGGTTCTGAATACGGAAGTACAAAAAGATAGTTACCAATCAAACCAACTCAAAGTAGCGTCATAGCCGCATCAAAAACTTTGAAAAATAGTATCTTTAAAAATCAAAAAACCAATTTAACTAAAACGTGTTACTAAAATGTCTGAAAAAAAATTAAGCGGAGTTCGTTATCTTTACCACTACATCGTTCCAAGAGTAGTAGGCTTTGGTGCTGCGGTTGTTATCGTGGGTGCGCTATTTAAAATTATGCACTGGGAAGGTGCAGGTACAATGCTTACAATTGGTCTTTTGACTGAAGCAGGTATCTTCTTTGTTTATGGTATTGGTCCAATTGATCCACCACACGAAGAAGCTGATTGGTCAGTACTTGGTAATATTGCCCCACAAGGTCCTCCAAAAGACGAGAAAGTAGCACTTAAATTGGCTGCTATTGAAGCATCTCTTGCTGAAAGTATAACGCCAGATAAAGTAAAAAATCTTGGTGTTGGTATGAAAGACTTGGCTGATAATGTTACTAAAATGAGTGCATTGGGTGATGCATCTGTTGCAACTGCTGACTATGCTAAAAATGTAAAATTAGCTTCTACTTCACTTGTGGAAATGAATAAATCTTATTCTTCTACAATGACTGCAATGACTGCTATGGCTGATGCGTCTAAAGATGCTAAAAACTATCACGCACAAATCCAAAATTTGACTAAGACGCTTAGTTCTTTGAACGCATCTTACGAAATGGAATTGCAAGACAGCAAAAAATACATTACAGCACTTAACAAATATTATGGTGGTTTGGCTACTGCAATGGAAAGTGTTGTAGGTGCGTCTAAAGATGCTGAACAATTCAAAACGCAATTATCTGGTCTTACTACTAATCTTACTTCTCTGAATAAGGTTTACGGTTCAATGCTTAGTGCTATGAAAGGAGCGCAAGCATAACTGAAAAATGATATAATTATCTAGGATAACCATCAAAAATGGTTATCCATAAACTAAACTTTAACTAAATAATAATAAAATTATGGCTGGAGGAGCTAAAGAGTCCCCTAGGCAACAGATGATAAATTTGATGTATCTTGTACTTACAGCTATGCTCGCACTACAAGTAAGTTCATCAATTATCAACAAGTTCCTAGAATTAAATGAGGCACTTATACATACGCAAATTGATGCTAAACTAACCAATGACTGTACTATGTCAGCTTTCGCTAGAGAGGTGAAACAAGAAGGTAATAAACCTGAGGGTATTGCTGCTATGGCAAAAGCAGAAAAGGTTAGAGCTGAAAGAATAAGAATGGTAGAAGAGTTAGAGGTACTCAAAACTAAAATCAAGAAAGATGTTGCTGGTGGACTTGACCCAAAAACTGGACTTTTGGTTAATCCTGCGGAGGAAACTAAATTGGAAATCCTTATGGTTGGCGCAAATAAATCTGGCTTAGGTTGGAAACTTGAAACTAGTTTAAAGGATTTTACAAAAAAAGTAGCGGGAATTGCTGATATGAAAGAGGATGTTCTACCACAATTGGCAGAAGATAACAGTAAAAACCCATTGTACAAAAATGATGGTGCGCAGAGAAATAAGAAATTTGCTGAAGCTAACTTTGCTCAAACTCCTGCTGCTGCTGCACTTGCAGTACTTACACACAGACAAAGTGAGATACTCCGTACAGAAGGTATCATTTTGAAAAAACTAGGTGCAGAGATTACTGGTAAGGTTATTAAATTTGATAAAATTGATGCTACTTATGCAGCAGAATCAAATGTAGTAGCTAATGGAGATAAGTTTAAAGCTAAAATGTTTATTTTTGCAAGTGCTTCAGATTTAAAGCCTCGTATGACTGTAAATGGTTCTCCAATAACCGTAGATAAAGACGGAATGGGTGAAGTGAGTATTCCTGCTAGTGGTGGAACAGAAGCTGGTGCAGAGCAATCTTGGAAAGGTACAATTACATTTCCTGTGAAAGGAAAAGATACTACGTTTACATTTACGGGTAAATATAAAGTAGTAAAACCTGTAATGACTATTACTTCTGCAGCTGTTAGTGCATTGTATGAAGGTTGTGGTAATGAATTAGAGGTACTTGTACCTGCTTTGGGAACCTCTTATAATCCTAGTTTTACGGCTAGTGGTGCTGCTTGTCTGCCTGGTTCAAAAAAGGGTATGGTTATTGTGGTACCTTCACCAGGAGCGAAATCTGTTACTTTGAATGTTTCTAGTGGTGGTATGGCTATTGGTAATCAGACTATAGCGGTAAGAGGAGTACCTGCTGCTCACGCAGTAGCTACTGGACCCCAAGGAGAATATACAGAGGCTGCTGTTGTCTGTCCTGTAAGTTTGGGAGTTAAAATTATTCCTGATGAAAGTTTTGCTACATTCCTTCCAAAGGAGGCAAGTTATAGAGTAGAATCTTTCCAAGTAGTACACGCTAGAGGTATTAACCCAGTAGGAAAAACGGCTGGTGTTGGTGGTTCTGCTAATACTGCATCTATGAAAAGTAAAGCAAGAGAAGGAGATAGAATTATTGTACAACAAATTGTGGCAAAACGTTCTAACTTTAGAGGTGAAGTTCTTAATGCTAAAATTAGTACAAAGTTTATACAAGTGAATTTGAGATAGTAGATTTATTCATCAAGTTTATTATTTTGTTTTTATACAAGAAAATGTAGTTGAATGTTATTTATATATTTAATATACATTTTCTTGTTAATTTTAATCAATCAAAAATATGAAAAGTGTAAAATTAATTTTTGTTGCAGTGTTTATTTTGACCTCATTTGCTACGTCAATTGCACAAGTAGGTTATAATCCTTTGTCAGTACGTCCTATATTAGAAGATGATATAATGTACCGTAAAAGAGTGGAAAGACGTATCAATCTCAAAGAGAAACAAAATCTACCATTTTTTGCACAAGATAGATTAATCACCTTAATTATACTTGATGGAGTGGCTGCGGGTGAAATAACACCTTATAATGATGGGGTTGGTGCGGATAGCTTGGTGCCTAAATATGTAATGAAACCTGAAGATTGGAAAAAAGCCATACTTGATTCTAATACAACTGGAGCAGCAATAGAACCAAAGGATATTACTATACTTGATATTACAGAAGATTATATTTTTGATAAAAGACGTTCTAGAATGTATATAGATATTTTGAGTGTTAAGTTAATAGTTTTGCCAAATGCGGCAGGTGGTGGAGCTGGTGTATTAAGTGTATTAGCGCAATTCAAATATAAAGACTTACACGAATACTTTAAAAAAGTATATGCTAGAT
>JAYVHJ010000060.1:0-16972 GCA_043771315.1 Raineyaceae bacterium | reverse complement strand
TTTTGCTGATAAAAGTATCCAAAAATGCCCTTGACGGACTTGATAGAAGCGTAAGTTTTGATGCAATGCTGACACTTTTAGCTATGAATGTGATTGTGGGGGCTATTTCTGTGATTTTATTTCCGTTTTTGTGGAAAAGCTAAGAAAGAAGTAAGAGGTACGAAGTACGAATGCAAAATTCTAATTATGAAAACTAAACCTTGTATTATTTTGGAAACTTCTCAAAAAATTCACTGATATTTAGTAATTTTTCATTACCTTTGCACCAAAATTATAACCAATAACTTATTCTAAAAAATGGCAACTAACAGAACTTTCACAATGATTAAGCCAGATGCAACAGCAGCAGGCAACATTGGCGCAATTACTAAAATGATTGAAGAAGCAGGCTTTCGTATTGTAGCTATGCGTCTTACACACCTAAGCCGTGAGCGTGCAGGGCAATTTTATGAAGTTCATAAAGAGCGTGGTTTTTACGCTGATTTGTGTGCTTATATGTCTTCTGGCACTATCGTACCAATGATTTTGGAAAAAGAAAATGCAGTTGCAGACTTTAGAAAACTAATTGGTGCAACCAATCCAGAACAAGCAGAAGCAGGAACTATCCGCAAAATGTTTGCAAAATCTATTGAAGCAAATGCCGTTCACGGTTCTGATTCAGACGAAAATGCAGCCATTGAAGGTGCTTTTTTCTTTGCAGGAATGCACCAATACTAAGTCCGAATTTTGAAGTACTAGGTACGAAAAATACAATTTATTTTTAGAAAAAAGCCTCACTAACGCAAGTTAGTGAGGCTTTTTTGTTATTGTTCTTCTTCTTCAGAACTTTCTTCCTCTGCTGGTTCTTCTTCCTCTTCTTCAGGCTGTTCTTCCTCCTCCTCTTCTTCAGGTTGTTCTTCCTCCTCTTCAGCTTCTTCCTCCTCTTCAGCTTCTTCTTCCTCCTCTTCAGGTTGTTCTTCCTCCTCTTCTTCAGCTTCTTCTTCCTCATCATCTTCAGATTCTTCTTCCTCGTCTTCTTCTTCAGATTCCTCGTCCTCTTCAAACTCCTCGTCCTCTTCATCTTCAAACTCATCACCTTCAGAAGTTTCATCAAAGTCGTCTTCGTCGTCTTCCTCTTCTACTTCCTCATCTTCACTATAATAATCTTCGTCATCATCATCTTCTTCATAAACTTCATCTTCTAAGTCATCATCTTCTCCTTCTTCCAACTCATATTCTTGATAAATGCTGCTCATTGCCTCATCATCATCATCATACTCTAATACGTCTTGGTCTGCATATAAGAGATTATCAGGTAAATCTTGATACTCGCTTGGGTGATACACTTTTGCTTTTTTCTTTGGTGCGCCACTTTTTGCGGGTTTCATTACAGATTTTTTTTCTTTTACCCAAGACTTCTTAACAGCAGGCATTTTGGCATTTTTCTTAATTATCCAACAATCACCTGTCCATTTTTCATTCATTAGATAATTGTAAGGAATGTAGCAATAGCCTTCTTCGCCCCAACTTTCACCCCAAGAGTTACGAACAATAAACATTTTATCTTCATCAGAATACCCAACGCAAAGCATTGCGTGTCCTCCGTGTGATTTTCTACCTGCTTCTTTTGGAGAAGGCATTGGTACTACTCCACCATTTTCTGCGGCTTTGTCAAAAGATTTGTACAAAGTCGTTCCAAATACAATAGGATAGCCATCAGCAAGGGTTTTTTTCCAAGCTTTTAGCTTAACAGGAACAGACATTATTTCATCAACCAAAAATTTCTTACCTTCTGAATAAGACTCTTTGTGTGGTTTTTTGTTTACAATCTCTTTTTTAAATTTCCAAGTAGCCTCAGAGCAAGCACCTGCTTTTTTAAGGCATTCCATTGCATATTGGATAACGCTACCTTCATCTGCAATATCTCCACCGCCTTTTACTCTTGCATTGTAATAGACAAACATACGACTGATGTCATAGTTTTGTTTTTTGAACCTTTTGAAAAGATACTCATACGCACCCACGACAGCATTAGCAGTACAACTGTTGGTTTGTCCTTGGTCTTCTACTTTTGTCATAAAAGGGCGCAAATCCACTGCTGGTGGTAATTTGTCACTTTTGAGTTTTGATGAGTAGGCTTTTGCTTTTGGATTTGGTTTAGCAAATTTGTAGCCTCCTTTGAATGCTGATGCTCCCATAATTAAAAATTATTTGGATTTTTTGATAATAGTTTAGGTTGGAATATTATTTGATTTATTCCGCTCAAATATAATTAAACTATTTTAAATTCCTACAGATTTTAATTTATTTTAGCAAATATTTTTTATTTTACCATTCTAGTGTTTCTTTATTAACAAAAGCACCTATTCCACGCTTGCAATCAGTTGTTTCTCTTGCGTGAGCGTTCATTTGGGCGGCATACGTGAGAGCCTCTGTAAGGTCTTTTTCTTGTACTTCTGCAATCATTTTTTTGGTAAGTTGCAAAGATTGCATAGAATTTTGTTTGCAAACCATTTGTGCATAATCAAAAACTCGTTTTTCAATTTCGTCTGCTGGGACAATAAAATTGATTAAACCATATTCTTCTGCTTTTTTTGCTGAAATCAGTTCACCAGAAAGAAGCATCTCTTTTGCCCTTGTTTCTCCTATTTTCCTCAACAAAAATATTGTTACAATAGCCGGAACAAAGCCAATACGCACTTCTGTATAGCCAAATTGTGCTTCTGGTGCGCTAAAACTGATGTCGCACACAGTCGCAAGCCCACAACCGCCTGCAATGGCGTGTCCGTGAATTTGCGCAATGACTACTTTTTTGTGGGTATAAATTTGGTGAAAAAGGTCTTTTAGGTGAGAAGAATCTGCAAGATTATCAGCATAAGAATTTTTTTGAAGTTGTTGGAGATATTCCAAATCTGCACCAGCGCAAAAAACCTTTCCATTGGCACGCAAAACCACTACTTTAACCTCAGGGTCTTGCTCTGCATCTAAAAACGCATCTTTAAGTTCAGAAACCACATCAAAATTCAGGGCGTTGCGTTTGTCTGGGCGGTTGAGCGTAATGTATGCTACACGTTCGCTAACAGTATAATTGATAAAATTCATTATTTTTGTATTTAATTGGTAATCAAAGGTTTATTTTAATTTTTGATGCAATTTCTGATAATAATTTAGCCTTCAAATGCTCCGACAAATTTAACTAAATATCAATCAAATACAAAAAAAGATAATATTTAACATTATTTTCATATTTTTTTCAGAAAAGTAAAAAATAATTGCAAAAAAGTTTTTTTATTCAAAATAAAGGTGTACCTTTGCATCTCCAAATAAGGAACACCAAGCGGATATGGCGAAATTGGCAGACGCACTAGACTTAGGATCTAGCGCCGCAAGGCATGTGGGTTCAAGTCCCTCTATCCGCACAAAAAAATCCCTTGCTTTAAATAGTAAGGGTTTTTTTATGAAAAAACCATAAAATTTCATAAAAAATATACAAGAATTTCATAACTTATCACTCAACCAAATATTAACGTGAATATTGTTCTTGACAAAAAAGATGCTACAACTGCATCACTCAAAGTAACCATTACGCCAGAAGATTACAAACCAAAATTAGACAAAAAACTCAAAGAATTTAGTAAAACAGCACAAATAAAAGGGTTTAGACCAGGGAAAGTACCAGCTGCACTTGTTCACAAAATGTATGGAAAAGATGCTTTGATGCAAGAAGTAAATACTATTTTGCAAGAAGGCGTAAACGAATATCTTAAAGAAAATCCGTTGCCACTTGTGGGTGAACTTTTGCCAGCAGAACAAGAAAATATTGGTAATTTTGACGACCCAAAAGATTTTGAATTTTTGTTTGACTTAGGAATGTCATCAGAAATTAAGTTGGAATTGGATAAAATGAGTATTGCAAAGAAAAATATTATCATTACTGATGAAATTATCACAGAAACTATCCAAAATATGTGCAAACAATTTGGCACAAATGGAGATGTAGAAGTAATAACAGAAAACAGTATGGTTTATGGTACACTCACGCAAAAAGAAGGTGATTTTACGCTAGAAAATTCTGCTATTCCTATTGACGAACTTACAGAAGAAGGTAAAGCATTGTTTTTGGGCAAAAAGCTAGAAGAAATTACGTTTGCAATGGAAGGTTTTTTGTTGAAACCTGAAAGTGCAAGGCATATTTTGGGTGTTTATCAAAATGACGAACAACTAGAAACGCTTTCAAAAGCAACTTTTACTATTGCTATCAACAAAATAATGGAAAGTGTGCCAGCAGAAGTAAATGCAGAACTTTTTGCTAAGGCTTTTCCTACTGAAACAGTAGAAACAGAAGAAGAATTTCGCCAAAAAGTAAAGGCTATTTTGGGTGAAAACTACAACAACGAAACACAGTATTTGCTTGATGCAGAGATTAAACAAATGGTACTTGAAAACACAAAGTTTGATTTGCCTGTTGATTTCTTGAAAAAATGGCTTTTTACTATCAATGAAGGTAAAATCTCAAAAGAAACTATTGAAGATGAATACAATGATTTTGAAAAAAATTACCGTTGGACTTTAATACAGAACGTGCTTGTAAAAGAACATAGCGTTACTGCAACTGCCGCAGAAATTCAGCAAGAAGCAATGTATTCGCTTATGGATCAGTTTAGAAAGTACGGAATGACTGATATGAGCGCATTTGGTGATATGAAAGACATTGTAAGCAATTATTTGAGAGCAGAAGATGGCAAGAATTTCAGAGAAACGCAACAAGCAGTGGTAAATAAAAAATTAGCCATTATTTTTGCTGAAAGGATCAAAATAGAAGAAACTGATGTTACAGTTGAACAATTTGGAGATGCCGTAAAAGCATATTCAGAAAAACAAAAATAATCCGTTTTTCAATAATTAAAAAACCTATCTTTTGATTTCAAAAGATAGGTTTTTTTGTTAATTTATATGAATAGAGCAATAATTTACCACCATTCTATAGTGGCACTAGCAGAACAAAAAGCACCATCTAAGCGAACAGAAAAGTCATATAAAACTTCACCTTGAAGCTCAGTCAAATCAAGTTTATACATTCTGTCAAGTACTGCCTTAACCTCATCTAATGATATTTTGCCACGATATTCTGTAAATATTTGAATGGCTCTATCAGTATTTTCAAAGAGTTTATTCTCGTGATTTTCCACAAGTAAATTTAAAATTCTCTCTTCTAATTCTTCTATTATTTTTGCTTTCTCCATAGTCAAGATATAATTTCCTTCTAAACTTTTGTATTCATTCACAATTACTTATGCAATAGCTTTAATAGCTGCCGTAAGTTTTGGCAAAATCTCAAAAGCATCACCCACAATACCATAATCTGCAGCTTTGAAAAATGGTGCTTCTGGGTCTTTATTGATAACTACAATACATTTAGAAGAGTTTACACCAGCCAAATGCTGAATAGCACCAGGAATACCAACAGCAATATACAAATTAGGGCTTACTTTTACGCCAGTTTGTCCTACGTGTTCGTGGTGAGGTCTCCAATCTAAATCAGAAACAGGCTTAGAACAACCTGTAGCTGCACCCAAAGCGTGTGCTAAGTCTAGAATAATTCCCCAGTTTTCTGGTCCTTTTAGCCCTCTACCACCAGAAACTACAATATTTGCTTCAGGCAAAGAAACTTCACCAGTTGCTTTTTCTGTTTTGATAATTTTCACACCAAAATCAGCATCAGAAAAGCTAACTGCAAGTGTTTCTACTGTTGCTTTTGTGTCTGTTGGTGTAGTTACATAGATATTTTTCTTAATAGCTAAGATTTTCTTTTCAGAAGAAATAACAGTATCAGCAAATGCTTTTCCTGTATAAATACTTCTTTTTACAGAAAAACTACCACCAATTTCTGGAAGTGCCACCACGTTTGAAGCAAGTCCAGCTTTCAATTTTCCTGCTACACGTGCTGCTACGGCATCTCCCAAAGAAGATTTTGCATAAACAAGAATTGAACTACTTTCTTTTTCCATAGCTGCCACTACTGCCGCCTGATACGCTTGTATCACGCCTGCATTTAGGCGAGTGTCGCCTACGTGTAAGACTTTTGCTGCACCATAATTGCCTAAATTTTCTAGGTGTGTGTTGTCTAATTCTCCCAAAACAAGTGCTGTAGCAGTTGTAGTGGTCATTTCAGCAACTTTTGCGCCATACGCAACAGCTTCCAAAGAGGAAGATTTTATGGCACCATCTGCAATTTCTACAAATATTAAAACTGACATATATTTTTAGTTTTTAATTTTTCTTATTAGAATAACAAAGTGGTTTTTGTGATTATCTTGTATTCATTCATAATTCACAATTTAAAATTCATAATTACTTATAACACTTTCGCTTCATTTTGTAGCAAAGCAATCAAAGAAGCAGCATCTTCTGCAGCTATCATTTTCACACCTGTTTTTGCAGGAGGAAGAGAAAATACACTTACAGCAGTTAGCATTTCTGGGCTAGCAGGCTCTACAACCAATAATGGCTTAGAACGTGCAGACATAATACCACGCATATTAGGGATTTTCCATTCTGCTATTGGCTCTTGGCAACCCAAAACTAATGGCAGTTGTGCTTCCAAATATTCTTTTCCACCTTCAATTTCACGCAACATTTTGGCAGTATTTCCTTCCAAATCAAGTTTCATTACAGGAGAAAGTGAGGGAATATTAAGCATTTCAGCCACCATTCCGTGAACTTGTCCGCCATTGAAATCAATAGACTCACGTCCCATCAAAATCAAATCATAACCGTTTTGTTTGGCAATATGCGCAATTTGTTGTGCGACAAAATAGGCATCAGTTGGCTCTGCATTGATACGAATAGCATCATCAGCACCAAGCGCAAGGGCTTTGCGCATAGTTGGCTCTGTTTCTGCTGTACCTACATTGAGTACAGTAAGTGTTCCGCCAGTCTGTTCTTTGAGTTCTATGGCACGAGAAACGGCATAATCATCATAAGGACCTGTAATAAACTGAATACTAGCTGTGTTTAGCTTTGTATTTCCTTCAATAAACTCAATTTTTGAGGTCGTATCAGGAACATTAGTAATACAAACGAGAATTTTCATTTTTTCTTTGTTTATTTTTCTTATTTATTTCTCTTTGACTTTAGAATAACTAAAATTTTGCTACAAAGTTATCAAATATTTAACGAAAAAAAAATAAACAAAAAATATTCTGTATGCAGAGTATTTTTATATTCCATATCATTGTAAATTATCCGTTTCACTTTTTTAAAAAACATTTAGAAACTTCAATCCACAATAAGAGCATCATTTTACAACGCAAGATGTATTCGTAGATACGTCACCGCAGTGCGTATCCACGTAGAGCAATGTATTTGTACCAATTAAATTATTATGATTATATTTGCTACTGTGTTGTTTGTCGTGGATACGCACTGCGGTGCATATTTACAAGAAATAATAAACTAAAAAACAGTAATATTTTTTCTTAAAATTTGCAAATCTTCTAAAAAAAAGGTACTTTCGTAAAAATATTATTTTTATATCAAAGTTGGCTGAACGCACAAATACAGGCATAAAAAGTGAATTTTCAGATAAAATTCACCAAATTTTAAAGACCTATTGGGGTTATGATGCCTTTCGTCCACTCCAAGAAGACATAATTACGGCAGTTTTAGAAGGTTACGACACACTTGCACTCCTGCCCACAGGTGGAGGCAAATCTTTGTGTTTTCAAGTGCCTGCAATGTATTTAGAGGGTGTTTGTGTGGTCGTTTCTCCGCTTATTGCCCTAATGAAAGACCAAGTTTATCAACTCAAAAAACGTAATATCAATGCCGTTGCACTATATTCTGGTATGAGCAAACGAGAAATTGATATTACGTTGGATAATTGTGCTTATGGAGATGTAAAATTTTTGTATGTATCTCCAGAACGCCTAAAAACAGAGATTTTCATTGCTCGTCTGAAAAAAATGAAAGTAGCTTTACTTGCTATAGACGAGGCGCATTGTATTTCTCAATGGGGTTATGATTTCCGCCCGCCCTACTTAGAAATTGCACTTTTGCGTGAAATAATCCCTCAAACGCCTATTATTGCGCTTACTGCCACTGCTACAGAAATTGTGAAAGGTGATATTCAAGACAAATTAAAATTTGTTTTTGCTAAGAAAAAAGTTTTTCAAAAGAGTTTTGCAAGGGCAAATCTTTCTTATTCAACTTTTTATGAAGAAAATAAAAATAATAGGTTAGTGGAGATTTTGTCAAAGGTGCAAGGAAGTGCGGTTGTGTATGCAGGAAGTCGTAAGAATGTCAAAGATATTGCTTTATTTTTGCAAAAAAAGGGAATTTCAGTAGATTTTTATCACGCAGGACTTACGCCAGAAGAACGCTCACGCAAGCAAGATGCTTGGATAGAAAATAAAATACGTGTTATTGTGGCTACCAATGCCTTTGGAATGGGTATTGACAAGCCAGATGTGCGTTTGGTAGTGCATACAGAACTTCCAAGCACGCTAGAAGCCTATTATCAGGAAGCAGGACGAGGGGGAAGAGATGAAAAAAAAGCCTTTGCAGTGGCATTCTACGACAAAAATGATGTTCAAAATCTAGAAATAAATATCCTAAAATCTTATCCAAACGAAATAACTTTAAAGAAAGTTTATCAGAGTTTGGCTAATTATTTGCGTATTGCGGTGGGTAGTAACTTGATGTTGAGTTATGATTTTGATTTATTAGAATTTTGTAAAAACTTTGATTTAGACCATAATGAAGCTTATTTTTCCCTGAAAATATTAGAGCAAGAAGGTTTTTTGTTGCTTAGTGAAGCGTTTTATACACCCTCTAAAATGGTGTTTAATGTGAGTGGAAAAGAGTTGGAAAGTTTCCAAAAAACTAACTCCAAACATAGTGTTATTTTGCAACAACTTTTGCGTGTGTATGGCGGAGATATGTATGATAATTTTATTAAGATTTCTGAAGCTCAAATTGCAAAAAACATCAACCAAACGTTAGAACACACTATTTTGCATCTGGAACATCTCCACAAAATCAGTCTTGTGACTTACGAAAAACAAAAAAATAAACCTCAAATAACCCTTCTCACAGAACGCTACGAAAGTAGTATTTTGCCTATTGATTACAAAAAAATTGAGAATAAACGAGATAGGGATTTGCGCAAAGCTAAGTCTGTGGCGCATTATGTCCAACACGAAAACCGTTGTCGCACACAACTACTTTTAGAATACTTTGGTGAAATTTCTTATGAACCTTGTGGCGTTTGTGATATTTGCCTCAAAAAGAAGAAAGAAAAACGCCTAAGTGAAACACACTATGACAAATACAGAGAACGTATTTTGAAAGCATTAGAATACAAATCTCTGATAATGAATGATTTGATTGCAGAAGTAAATCCTCAAACCCGTGATGCTTTTATAGAAGCCTTACAGAAAATTATTGAGATTGGTGAAATAGAATACCTAGAAAATGGGAAGTTGAAAAAAGTATAAATCCTAAAAAATGCTGATTGTAAAACGAAAAGAGAAAAGTATTATTTTGCAATTATGAAAGGAATAAAATAAACTAGCTAATTTATCTCTCGGAACTAATGAAAAAAATAATTTTCTTATCTATTTTGTGTTTTATCATTGTGTGCGTGTGTATAGGCACAGGTTTTGGGCAAAAACTTGACCCAAAAGTCATCAAAAAAGATTCTCTTCTGAAAGTAAAACTTCTAAAAAAAGGATTTGATGCTGATTATACACGTATTTCTGGTAAACGTAGCGAGTGGCTAAACGATATTTTACCACTTTCCGCCAAAAATAGTACCCACATTTCTGGGCAAGCCATTGATATTTTAGTAGGTGATGTAAACAAAGATGGCAATAAAAATGAACAAGATATAAAACTCGTAATTAGCTGTTTGGAGGAAATTGAACGAGAAAATCCTACGCTTGTGGGTGGTTTGGGAACATACCTGACCAAAAATAAGATTTCTCGCAGAATGGTACATTTTGATGTGAGAGGCACAAAAGCACGCTGGAATAAGTGAAAAACTTAATACTTTGTATTCATACACAATTTAAAATTCCTTAAATCATTGTTCTCAAAATAGCTTCCAAACGCCTCATTAGCTCTATTTTATCTTCACTTGGTGCATAAACATAAGCAGTAATAGAAATGATACGTTTTTTGTCTGGGCTAAGGCGTGTAAGACTTACAAAAGTGCCACCTCGTGTGTGGTTTTCAAGTGTCCACGCACCACGCAAATCTGCTACAAATGTATTATTGAGGGTTTGGGTCTTAAAATAAGGTTGTACTTCTGTTTCTATTGTAAAATAAGAACTAGCCATAGAAATATATTTTTTGCCTAATTCATTGTGCCACAACACAAGATTTTTCTCTGATAAATCTTCTTTATTGATGTAAGGTTTAGCAGAAATATAGATATTTTGGTAGGCATTGTTTTTGATGTCACCAAACCAAATAAAAGGTATATTTTGTGCAGAATCTTCTTTGACAATTTCCATTCCTGCAGGAATAATAGCATTTAAACCAAATTTTTTGTTGATTTTGGTAGCAATATCTGCACTCAGTTTATTAGTAGAAAAGCTTTCAGTAATACGTCTAAATTCTTCTTGCTCAAAATAATTTTTTATTCTATCTTTTGACTTTATCAAATTATCTACTAATTTCTTGTCAGAATCAGCAATAACATAAATAAGTTCTTGGTTTTTAGCAAATGTATTTTTTTTGATATACATAAAAACATCTTCACCAGCGGTCACTTTTCTAAAAACTTCTGCACCAAAAATATTTTGCATTGGAGTACCAGAAACCGTTTTGCTGTCTGTGGTAGCTACAAAAAGTAGGTTTCTGTGTTTTTTGAAAAATCCTGTAAAATCTTTTGGTTGAACGAATTTGAGTTTAAAACTTGGCTCATCTTTGAGCATTCCGTCTGCGGGTGAGGCTAAGATTTTTTTGAGTGTAATGGCAATTTCAGAATTCCATTTGGTAGAATCCATCACTACCATAATCTCGCCTACACGCCCTGCACTAGGTACAAGCGCACTACTTTCGCCCACTTGGCAGGAGCTAAGCGCAAAGATGCTTAATAAAAAAACAAATGTAAGATTTAGGAAAGATTTGATAGAGAAATTTTGATTTTTACCTTTATTTTTAATCATTGATATAGAGATGATTTTATGTAGTTGATAATAATTTTGTAGCAAAAATCAAGCTAGATTTTCTTACAAATACGAAACAATGCAAAAATAGTATATTTCTGCATACTTTGATAACTAAAATAAAAAAGATAGAAAATATTTGAAATATTTTTTGGTAAATCAGAAAGAAAATACTATTTTTGCAGTCCTATTTGTAACGGTATCAAAGTGATAGTATCAGAATGATGTGTCATAATGATTGAAAAGTTACAGATACTTGTAATTCAATCAAAAAAATTCGTCATCAAAAATAGCATACTAAAATGGCTAAGAAAGCAAAAGGTAACCGTATCCAAGTGATTTTGGAATGTACCGAA
Source organism: Raineyaceae bacterium (assembly GCA_043771315.1). Classification (GTDB taxonomy): domain Bacteria; phylum Bacteroidota; class Bacteroidia; order Cytophagales; family Thermonemataceae; genus JANYGM01. Next base: position 5,463 of record JAYVHJ010000060.1, on the reverse strand, counting down.
CACAAATTATCAGGCAAAGCGGGTACATCTCGTTATATTACTACCAAAAATAGAAAAAATACGACTGCTCGTATTGAGTTGAAGAAATTTAACCCTATTTTGAGAAAATACACAGTTCACAAAGAAATTAAATAGTATTATTTAATACTGAAATTATAGACGTTTATATACGTTTCACATTCTTAATAATTAAAAAAGAAAATGGCAAAGAAAGTTGTTGCAACCCTAAAAAACAAAGAAGATAACGCTAAAAGTTATGCTAAAATCATCAGAGCAGTAAAATCTGACAAAACTGGTGCTTATGTCTTCAAAGAAGAAATGATACTTTTAGACCAAGTGAAAGACGTTTTAAAATAAGCGTTTCTTCATTGTTAAAAATAAATAACCTCTTAAATTAAATTTTAAGAGGATTTTTTGCATATATTAATGTTTTATTTTAAAACTATTCATAGTCTTGAAATAAAAAGCATAAAACAAAAAAATACGGCATTTGCCGTATTTTTTGTCAAAAGTTTTATAGAACTTTTCCTTTTCCACCTTAAGGAGGCAAACTACAAACTATTGAAATTCTTAATTACGTTTTGTGTAAAAGTTGCTGTATTAGCTGTTCCACCCAAATCTCCTGTACGTTCTTCTTTCGTATCTAACGTATTGTCAACGGCTTGATAGATTTTTTTTGCAAGTTCTTTTTCTCCCATATATTCTAACATCAAAATAGCACTGCGCAAAATTGCAGTTGGATTAGCAATTCCTTTGCCTGCTATATCAGGTGCAGTACCGTGAACTGCCTCAAAAATAGCCACATCATCACCAATATTTGCACCAGAAACTACACCCAAACCACCTACAAGCCCAGCACATAAGTCTGACAAAATATCACCAAAAAGATTGGAAGTTACAATCACATCAAACTGCTCTGGACGCACTACAAGTTGCATACACATATTATCAATGATTTTGTCGTTCCAAGTAATTTCAGGAAAATCTTTTGAAATTTCTTTTGCAGCATCTAGCATCATAGCACCAGAACGCTTCAAAATATTAGCTTTATGCACAACTGTAACATTTTTTCTGCCGTGTTTGCGTGCATATTCAAATGCAGAAAGCACAATGCGGTGGCAACCCTGTTCTGAAATACGGCTAATAGAATCTACTATTTTAAGACGTTCATCATAATAGCTAAGCCCAGAGTACATTCCTTCTGTATTTTCTCTGAAAAGTACCAAATCAATACCCGTAAAACGAGTAGGAACGCCTGCCGTAGTAATGCAAGGGCGTACATTTTGGTACAAATCAAACATCTGACGTAATGTAACGTTGATACTTTTGAAACCACCACCAACAGGCGTTTCCACAGGACCTTTGAGGGCAATTTTATTGCGTTTGATAGATGCTACCAAAGATGCAGGAATGAGCTCTCCTTTACTTTCTAAGGCAGATTTTCCTGCAATTTCTACTTCCCAAACAATGGGTGCTTGTGCGGCAGTGAAAATTTGTTTTACTGCTTCTACAATTTCTACGCCAATGCCATCACCAGGAATAAGTGTTACTGTTGTCATTATTTATAAGGATTTAGGTTAATTTTTTCAGTTGAATTTGATACAAAAGTACATTTATTTTTTGATTGATAAAAATTAAGTACATTTTCTTATTCTATTTCGCCCAAAAAAACTAACATAAAACCCTCAAAAATAAATTCAGAGATTCATTTTTTCTTATTTGATTTATCTTTTTTGAAATTTTTATCAAAACAAATGTAATTTTTGACATTATTTATGAGAAAGTAAACGAAATAATATCCTTTATAAGCATAGGAACGCCTTTAAGTTCTAGATGCAGTTTTTCACTACTAAAATGGTAAATCTCTTTTTGGTTTTTTCTAAGATTTTGTATTGGTATTCTGCTTGAAAATTCAAAATAGTGTTTCGCCAAATATCAAATGCTAGTTTTAGTTTTATCATTTCAGCAACTGCATCTTTTGGATAATTAGAACAAACAACCACGTTAGCTAATTTATATTTGCTAATCATTTGTTTTTCAATACTTTGTGCTTGTACATTATTGTATCTCACCTACTGTGTTTAAGCCTACTTTTTAGCTTTAACGGGCTTTTTATTGTCTATTTTATCTTTCTTAGCATCTTTTAGGCTATCTTTTTTATCTTGTTTTGTTTTTTCCATTTTAACAAGGCTATCTTTTGCATCTTTTTCTAAATTTTCTTTTACAATTTTTACCAAAGAATCATTTTTACGTTGAAGACTATCAGCGGTAAATTTGGCTATTTTTTCTCTTTGTTTTTTCTCTGTTTCTGCCTTATTTTGAAAGAAATTTATCACAAAAAAAACTAAAAAAACCACCAAAACAACTGCAGGAATGATTATTTTTTTAGCATTAAACACTTTTTTTTGCTGAAATTGTTGATTTTCTTTTGGTGGATTCTCTTTTACAGGTTTTTCTACTGAAATTCTTGCTATTGCAGGTGCAAAGGTAGGTGTAGAAATACTTGGGATTATGGTTTTTTCTCTATTTTGTGCATAAAATTTAATGAGTTGTGCGGTGATATTATCTGTTCCTCCTGCTTTTTTTGCACTTTCTATGAGTTTTTGAGTACGTTCTATCAAATGGATTTCATTTTGAATAATGATATTTTTGATAGTTTCATCATTTATCATACCATTCAGTCCGTCAGAACATAAAAGCATTATATCATCATTTGCAGGCAAAATAGGCAGTTTGCATACGTCAGGCTCAATAATAGATTTTATGCCTAAGGCTTGTAAAATCTCATTTTTGCGTGGGTGAAACTCCATTTCGTGGTCTTTGATGACGTTATTATCCACTAATTGCTGTACAAAAGAATGGTCTTTTGTAATTCTATGTAATGCATTTGTCTGATTTTCAAAGTAATACAAACGACTGTCTCCCACGTGAACATAAAAAACCTCATTATTTTCTATTAGTGTTGCTACAAGTGTTGTCCCCATTCCAGCGTATTGGGACATTTTTTGAGAGGTATCAAAAATAATACGGTTTGCCTCAATAGTAGCATCAAAAAGTGCTTTTTGAGGATTTTCGTAATGTTTTTTGAAAAAATAATTTTTAAAAGTTTCTACTGCTAATTGTGAGGCAGTTTCACCTGCCAAATGTCCACCCATTCCATCACAAACAATAAAAAGATGCCCATTAGGCACTTGAAAATACCCCAAATAATCTTCGTTTACATCTCTCACGCAACCCACATCAGTAGCATTGCCAAACTCAAAATTTTTCAGTTCTTGTGTATTCAATTTCATATTATCTTTTGAAGAAATAATGCTTTGTATTAGCGGTTTTTTATTGCTTGATTATCAAAAAATGACAAAAATTTTCACCTAAAAAATAATCCTCAACTGAAATTTTAGGTCTTCTTGTGTGTTTGTAGGTGTAGCTTCTAATCCAGAACCAACAGATTTTTTATTGATAATATTGGTACGTGCATACCTTGCCCAAATAGTATATCTTTTGTTAAATTGGTATTCTAACAAAATGTAATTTCTTGTTCCTCTATCTTGAAATGCAGGAATTGAGAAAGCGTACAAAACATTTTTTTCATAAGTATATTGCCTATTATTAAAATCATCAACATCAAAAAGAGCTATACGAGTGCTTATTTCTAGTTTTCTAAATTTTAAATTAATATCTTGAAGTAGTATAAAACCGCTCGTTTGTTTACCTGCAATTTCATAAGAACTAAATTGCGCCCTAGACTTCAAAGAAAGGATTTCTTCTGCCCTATAATCCAAATTAAAAACAAAATTATTGCGTACTCTTTCTGTCAAATAATTGATTTGTGTTGTGTTTTCAGGGAAATTTTCTTGTCTAATTTCTTTTCTAAATTGCACAAACATAGAGATTTTGCGAGTAGGTGAGTAGGTAATTTTTGCCAAATATTCGTGTCCATCAGAGGGCGCATCAACCTTGTAGCGCAACCAAGGAAACAAAAATTTATCATAATAAACCGCAATCACTACTTTTCTTATAGGAGTATATTTCAGCCCCAAATAAATGCCTCTTTCGTTGATGTCACGACTATTTTCATTGAGACTTGAACCATAAAAACTATGATAATTTTTGTCAAATCCTCTAAAAAGCATTGCTGCTTCCATTTTTGGTGTAAGACTTGCCAAAAAACCTGCATTGTAGCCAATTCCACCACTTTTTGAGCGGACAACTTCACCAAAAAAATTAAAATTTTGCCAACTATGGTTAGCATTCATTCCAATATTATAGTTTTCTTTTCCGTTAAATTCAAACTGATTATAACCACTTGGAGTGCGCAAAATAGGTGCATCTAGCGTTGTATGCACAAAACTAAGCCCAATTTGAGTACGTTGGTCTGTGGTAGTAAAACCCAAATTTGTACCTAAAACACGTTCTCCAATTGATTTTCTAGCGTTAAGTTCTGGTGCAGTGCGGTGCAAACCACTTAGTTGAAACGAGCTGACAAAATTTTCGTCTGTATTGATATCTGTCGTATCTAGTTGCGTTTGGACGTTTCCATCTCTAAAATTACGAGAAAAGAAGGCTGTAATATCCAATTCTCCTTTTTTATTTTTGAGAAGATTATAAGTAACGCCTGCACCTCTAAAAAAATTAGTTTCCAAAACTGATGTGTAAGGTTTTAGTCCTATATTTGCTCTGCGTATTGTATTGATAGTTTCTCCGCCTTTTCCGACATTAAAACCTGCCGCAAACATCAAACTTTGCCCAATCTGTAACTGAAAATCACCCAATGCAATGGCTTTAAATCTACCTTTATTTTGAAAAAAAGCGTGGTAAGAATAAAAATCCATACCATATTGTTTTTTTGCAGGATTCCAGACAACTTGCTCACCAGCATCTTTTTCAGCAGTAAGCCCAAAACTAAAATCTCTTGCTTTGCTGATACGAAAACGCCCATAAATCTGTTGCGGACTGCCCGCATAGCGTTGAGGAAGATTTCCAAGTGTATTTGTGTCTGCCAAAGTAGTAGGTTTGTAGCCCACTTGCGTTTGCGGATTTTGTTCCATACGCATCAACAAATAGTTATTTTTTTCTGAAATAATACGTTTCCAAAGTGGTCGTGCATCAATATTTCCTGCATCTTCAATATTAACAAAAGGAATTATTTTGTTGATAAGTGCCAAGTCGTAGCCTTCTATTGTCTGTAATTCGTAGATGGAAAGTAGCTTACCATTTTTGGAAATATGGCGCATCAAAGCATTTATTTGTGCCTCTGTGAGGACAAATAAACCTTGTAACTCTTCACGAGAGGCAGTATTTAGGTTGAGAGGCTCTAAATAAAGTTGATAAAGTGCCTCATACAAATCCTGATAATTGGTATTATTGTCTTGGTCTTGCATAGCAAAAAGCTCATCAATAAATTGACCAATTTCAATTTCTTTTCTAGGATAATTTTGTGCTACTATTTCACAAGAAAAAGCC
>JAYVHJ010000059.1:0-5638 GCA_043771315.1 Raineyaceae bacterium | reverse complement strand
CTTGCAGATTTAGCAATGAATCACCCAGACGCTTTTAAAGCAGTAGTTGAAAAAGTTAAAGCGGTTCAAGCATAACACAAACGCAAGTTAAAATATCATTTTTGATAATAAAAACGTCTTTTCAAGTTTTTGAAAAGACGTTTTTATTGTTTAAGATGTATTTAATAACTTAATAATCAATATTTTGTATTCATTCATAATTCACCTAGCAACTGCTAGTTCATAATTCATAATTATTTTGAGTTTGTATTTCTATGATATTTAACTAAATTTGTTGGAAATAAAAAACTCATACAAATTCACAAAAATATACCTACAAAATATGCCAACATTTGCTTTTACTTATGTTTTGATTGCTATCAATGTTCTTATGAGTGTAATTGCGTGGAACAACGCTAATTATATGCAAAAATGGATTTTTCACCCAGTAAGTATTGCTCGTAATGGTGATTATTGGCGTTTTTTGACTTCAGGTTTTATTCATTCTGACGGTATGCACTTGTTTTTCAATATGTTTGCCTTGTTTTCCTTTGGGCTAAATGTAGAGTTTAATTTGGTGTTGCAGTATGGTGAAATGGGTAGATATTTACTTCTGATTATTTATCTTTTAGCTATTATTGCATCAGATTTACCAAGCTATTTCAAATACAAAAAAGATATGTATTATAGTGCTTTGGGCGCATCTGGAGCAGTTTCTGCTATGATTTTTGCAAGTATTTATTTTGCGCCTTTGAGTAAAATAAGTCTGTATTTTATTCCTATTCCAGGTTTTATTTTTGGGGTTTTGTACCTTGCTTATTGTTCTTATATGGTCAAAAATGCCAAAGATAATATAGGACATGATGCCCATTTTTATGGCTCTGTTTTTGGCTTTTTCTCTGCACTACTTCTTTATCCTGCTGGTGTGGATAGTTTTATAACACAAATAGGAAGTTTTAAACTTTTTTAATACTTTTCTGCATAAATTTAATTTTATCAAATTTAACATTAATAAAAATGACAACTGAACAACTAAAAGATGCAAAAATGCGTTTAGACGCTTTGAGGAGGTATCTTTGACTACGCTCACAAGATAGAAGAAATTAAAAATCTTCAAGAACAAACCCTAACACCCACTTTTTGGGACACGCCAAAAGCTGCTGAAATTATCTTAAAAGAGATAAAAGCACTCAAATTTTGGACAGATGACTACGACCAATTAGCTACTTTACTTGCTGATTTGGACGTTCTGAACGAGTTTTTGCAGGCTGGAGAAGCTAGTGTAGAAGAAATAGAAAAAGAATACCAAAAAATATTGGTTTTGCTTGACGAGTTAGAATTTAAGAAAATGCTTAGTGGTGAGGAAGATAGCCTTAGCGCAGTCATTGAAATAAATGCAGGTGCTGGTGGGACAGACAGCCAAGATTGGGCAGAAATGCTAAGACGTATGTACATTCTTTGGGGTGAAAAACAAGGGCATAAAGTCGCTGAAATCTCTTATCAGGCGGGTGATGTGGCAGGCTGTAGGTCTGTGGTTTTGGAGTTTGAAGGCAATTTTGCGTATGGCTACCTTAAAGCAGAGATAGGTGTGCATAGGCTTGTGCGTATTTCTCCATTTAATGCTAACGACAAACGCCAGACTTCTTTTGCATCTGTTTTTGCTTATCCTGTCGTTGATGAGCGCATCAATATTGAGATAAATCTTTCTGATATTGAATGGGACACGTTTCGTGCAGGTGGCGCAGGCGGGCAAAATGTCAATAAGGTAGAAACGGCAGTGCGTCTCAAACATAAACCTTCTGGGATTATTATTGAATGTCAAGAACAGCGTTCACAGATTCAGAATAAAGATAAAGCACTTCAATTGCTCAAATCTAGGCTTTATCAGGTGGAAGTTGATAAAAAAAATGAGGAAAAAGCAAAAATTGAAGGCACAAAAAAACGCATTGATTTTGGCTCACAAATCAGAAATTATGTTTTGCACCCTTACAAACTTATCAAAGATTTGCGTACAGGAACAGAACGTACAGACGTACAAAACGTGCTTAATGGAGATTTAAATGGCTATATTAAAGATTTTTTGATGCAACAGTAGTTTTGAAGGTATAGGGTTTGAAATACGAGATACGAAAAATTTTAGAATGAAAAATAAAGTATTATTTTGTGAGTAAGTTATGAGTACATTTGATGATATTTTTAAGGAAAGATTACGAAAATCTTTCCTTGTGGCACTTGAAACGGTATTTAATCAAAAATTTGATAAAATAAATGAACGCCCCATAGAACTTAGAAAGCAAGTAAAACGCAAAGCAGATTTTCTTTTCCAGACTTCTCAAAATGGCATTAACTCTTTGGTTCATATAGAGATACAGACGAAAAATGACCCAAGAATGTTGAAGCGAATGTTTACTTATGCGGCACTTCTGTACGACAGATATACCTTGCCTGTGAAGCAGTTTGTATTATTTTTGGGTAAGAAAAAAAATGCCAAAAGCACAATGATTACACAAAAAGATATGGGACTTTTTCAGTACCGCTATGAGCTGATAAACATAAGTGATGTGTCGTATGAGCAGTTTTTAGAAAATAAAGAAACACTAATATTTGCTATTTTAGGGAATTTTAATGGTGAAAAAGATGTTGCAGTAGTAGAAAAAATTTTACTAAAAACGGCTACCTTTTTTACTACGGAAGAGGAAATTGCAGAATTTTTTGCGGATTTGCTTATTTTCAGTAGCTTACGCAAACTAGAAAAACAAGTAATATTACAAACTAAAAAACCTAATTTTATGCCACTAGACATAGACATCACCAAAACGCTCACCTACAAACAAGCAAAAAAAGTAGGTGAAGCAGTAGGAGAAATCAAAGGAGAAATCAAAGGAGAAATCAAGGGAGAAATCAAAGGAGAAATCAAAGGGAAATCTGTGGGCAAACTTGAGGAAAAGCTAGAAATTGCGGAAGCAATGCTTACTGACGGTATGCCAATAGCTCAAATACAGAAGTTTACAAAACTTTCTCTTGCGCAAATCAACACCATAAAAGATAAAATCAAATCTTAAAAGTAATAAAAAAGTGCCTAAAATTGTTTTTAGGCACTTTTTTACTAATAATTATGTTTCCGTAGTTCGTAATTGAAAAATTACTGTTTTGTATAAGTCTTTTCAGATTTGTTGTAGAAAAAGCTCAATTCTTTATTTTTACTAAAAAATGCTTTCATTTCTGCGCCAGATTTGAAAGTTTCAGCAATATTGTCTGTTACTTCAAACAAAACAAAGGTTTTTTCGTCTGGGCGTGTCATCTTGAAGAAGTAATATTTGCCATCTTCTTTGTTTTTCAAATTCAAAAATTCCACGTTTCCAATGGTTGTAAAATACCCTTCGTGGAATTTTTGAGTATATTTTTTTTCGTTGGAATCATAGTCATTTTGCTCAAAAGTGTACATTTTATCTTCTTTTGATTTACTAATCAGATAAAAATTAGGGTTTTCGCTACTACCATTTTCTACCCATTTTGCCATCAAATCTTTTTTGAGTTTTTGGTTAGGTGTATCTAGTGCCACATCAGAAGAATAAGGGCAAGCCATCAGCACGAAAGCCATAGCAAAAATCATTGCGAAATTAAGAATTTTTTTCATAACTGTTTTTTTAGAATTGTTGATTTTGATTTGAAAATTATCAGAACAAAAATACAAAAAAATAGAACAACTTTAAACTTATTTTATGAAAGGCATAGTTCTTTTTACAAAAATGGCTTTTAATCTTACGAAATAAAAAACAATGAAAGACAAATTTTTTACTCGTTTTGATGTTCCAACAATAGAATATTCGTTACCAGAAAAATTTAATTATTTTTTTGATTATCCTATTAATTATGAGCCACATAAACTTTGTTTGTTGGCAACGACACAATTACAAAAATATCTAACCACACAACAAGAATGGGTACATAATTTTGGCTTAATAGAAGGACAAGAAGGCACAATTATTGGGAAAATGTTTGGCGTTTTGGTTGTCAGAACTGACCAAAATGAGATAGGTTTTTTAGCCGCTTTTTCTGGCAAATTGGCAGGCAGTAATAATCATAGAGCTTTTGTGCCGCCTGTTTTTGATATGCTTGCAGAAGATAGTTTTTTAAATAACGGAATGATAAATCTTACTCATATCAACTTAGAAATCAAAGCATTAGAACAAAATAAAGACGAAATCAACGAAAAAATAAATATTCTCAAAAAATTGCGCAAAGAAAATTCTATTTTGCTTCAAGAGAAAATTTTTGAGTCGTATCATTTTGTAAATCAGGCGACTATCTCTAAAAGTTTGAAAGAAATTTTTAGAGATACGCTAAATACCAATCCACCTAGTGGTGCAGGAGAGTGTGCTGCGCCCAAACTTTTGCAATATGCGTTCCAAAATAAGATGCAGCCGCTTGCAATGGGAGAGTTTTGGTGGGGTTTGTCGCCAAAATCTGATTTTTGGCAACACAAACATTTTTATCCTTCTTGCAAAGAAAAATGTTTGCCTATTTTGTCTTATATGCTTTCTTTGAAGTGTGAGATGTGAAGTGTGAGGTAAATACATTATTTGTTGTCAAAAAACACTTCACACTTCACATTTCACACCTCATTCATACGTTCCAACACTAGGCGGATTTGCTCTAGTTTTTCCTAAAATATCAATCAAAATGGCAGAACTAACACCTTTGGTACGAGCAGGGGAAGTAGTTGGCAACTTGAAATTAAAAGTACTAGGATTTTTAAAAAGTGAGTCTTGGCGTACATTTAATTGATTATTAAGGTTTGTACCTGACAAAATACTCGTATAAGTGTTGGTTTTGAAGATATTATAACCTGCAAACAAAGAAAAATCAGCTGTACTAGCAGGGGAAAATAATACTTCTTCTTGCAAATTTCCCCAAAAGATACAATTAAATAAGGATATTTCCATTCTTGGCGCACCTGCGGGGTTGATAAAGGCTAAACCCTCACTATTATCTCGGTTAAAATTAAATTCATAATTAGCAAGTGTGCAATGATTTAACTCATATTTCCCTCCAAAATTTCCTTCAAATAATCTTTCTATACAGTTGGTTATCAAACAGTTATTTAGCGTAACAATAGCATTTTCAGCAGAAATCCCTGCAATACTCATACTTTCAATAGTGGTTTGATTAGCATTTAGGCTAGAATTATCAAGAGAAAGCCCAATTTGTGCATTTTTGATGGTAGCATAATTTATTTGGTTATTTTGACTTGTAGGATAGAAAAAAATCCCTTTCCACTGACCTAATGTGTGCTGATAATCTTCTTCTTGCCTAAAATAACTGATTTTAACGGGTTTTTCTGCTGTTCCGCTTATTTTTAAAGTCCCTTTTACTTTCAGAATAGCATTATTAAAAGCAAAAACACGTACATTTTCCTTTATTTCCAAATTACAATTTTCGTTGATAAAAACAGAATCTTTCAAAATATAAGGGTTTGAAGAGTTCCAAACGGTATTACAAGCAATATTTCCAGTAATAATATTGACTTTCTGACTCCACGCTACAAGGCGCACCTTTTGCGTACTTTGGCTGGTACGAAACATAATGGAATCATAGGCAAGTTTGATATCTCCTATGCTTGCTTCTGGTACGTTTGCCTCTACCAAAATCAGCAAAC
>JAYVHJ010000058.1:0-3501 GCA_043771315.1 Raineyaceae bacterium | reverse complement strand
ACCCTTTTGATTGGTTTTTGCTTACATTTGCAAAAAAATATCAAAAATAAAACTACACTCCTCAAAAAAATTACGGAGTAGTAGGCTTTATTTGCACTTAGAAATCTTAGCAAAATGGGAATATACACACACTTATCAGTTAAAATATTTGAAAATAATCAAATAGATTTCAAAGAAATTGAACTTAATGGACAAGATAATTCTGTAGTAAGTTTATTTCTTGATTCAATAATTAGACACACAAATATAAATTTTGATAGATTTCAAGTATTAACAGACGAAGAAAATAATCTACTAAACATAATAGAAAGTGAAGAAAATTTAATTTATTCTGCAATTATTGATTCACTTTTGTTATTGAAAATAATGGATAAAATTTATTCTGAGATTCTCGTTACAAAAATACTGGCACTAAATGATGAATTAAACACAATAGAAGAATTTACTACAAATAATGATGAAAAAGCCATTCTTAAATCAAGTAAAATTGGAGATTATATGGAATTTGAAGGAACTTTTGGTATGCTTAGAGGTATATTGAAAGTTGCAAAAGAGTTTAAATTGAATGTCCAAATTATTATAGTATATGGGTAAATCACAGAAAAAATTGAGTTTTTGGTAAGTAAAATGATTTTGCATAGCCACGAAGACGGTCTACAAAATATCATTCAAAATTATTCATAAAATATTGATAATCAAATAATTGAAAATGTATTTTGTAGATACGTACCGCAGTACGTATCCATGTAGAGTAAATAAAAACATAATAATTAATTTGGAATAAATACATTTTTCTATGTGGATACGCACTGCGGTGACGTATCTACAATACATATTACGCAATCACAATTACTTAAAAATATGCAAAAAGAAACAACATTCGTAGCGGGAATGTACGAAAATTGGTTTTTGGAATACGCCTCTTATGTAATCCTAGAACGTGCTATTCCTGCCTTAGAAGACGGTTTTAAGCCTGTGCAACGCCGTATTTTGCACGCAATGAAGCAAATGGATGATGGTAGATACAATAAAGTTGCCAACGTCATTGGGCAAGCTATGCAGTATCACCCACACGGAGATGCCTCTATTACTGATGCAATGGTCAATATTGGGCAAAAAGAGCTTCTAATTGATATGCAAGGCAATTGGGGTGATGTGCGTACAGGCGACAGAGCTGCCGCTGCTCGTTATATAGAGGCACGCCTTACCAAATTTGCACTAGATGTGGTTTTTAATGCAGATACCACAGAATGGCAACTTTCGTATGATGGACGCAAAAAAGAACCTATCAATTTTCCTGTAAAATTTCCACTTTTATTGGCACAAGGCGTTGAGGGAATTGCGGTTGGGCTTTCTACCAAGATTTTACCCCACAATTTTTGTGAACTGATTGAGGCAAGTATAGAGATTTTGAAAGGCAATAAAGTTCAAATTTTGCCTGATTTTCAGACAGGTGGACTGATGGATGCCAGTAATTATAATCACGGCAAAAAAGGCTCAAAAGTGCGTGTACGTGCCAAAATAGAAGAAATTGACAAAAAAACACTTGCGGTTCGTGAAATTCCATTTGGAACAACCACCACAAGTATCATTGATTCTATACTGAAAGCCGTAGAAAATGGCAAAATCAAGATAAAAAACGTAGTGGATAATACTGCCAAAGAAGTAGAAATTTTGATAAATCTACAAGCAGGAATATCCCCAGAAATCACTATTGATGCACTTTATGCTGTTACAGATTGTGAAGTTTCTATCTCGCCTAATGCCTGCGTGATTGTGGGAGAGAAGCCTATGTTTTTGGGCGTTGATGAGATTTTGCAAACTTCTACAATGCAAACAAAGGCATTTTTGGAGAAAGAATTGCAGATTTTGAAGTTGGATTTACAAGAAAAAATATTGTATTCTTCCTTAGAAAAAATATTTATAGAAAACAAAATCTATAGAAAAATAGAAGAAGCAGAAACTTGGGAAATGGTGCTGAAAATGATAGAAGAAGGGCTTTCTCCATTTAAAAGCGAGTTTTTTAGGGAACTAAATACAGAAGATTATACAAAACTTACAGAAATAAAAATAAAGCGCATTTCCAAATTTGATGCCCTTAAAGCTGATGAGCAAATGCGCAAATTTCAGCAAGAACTTCAGCAAACACAAGATAATCTGGATAATATTACTCGTTTTTCTATTGCTTATTTTAGAGATTTGCTCAAAAAATATGGAAAAAACAGAGAACGCAAAACAGAAATAACTACGTTTTCAACCATTCAGGCGGCAAAAGTAGTAGCAAATAATACTAAACTTTATGTCAATAAAACGGAAGGATTTGTAGGTTTTGGACTTAAAAAAGATGAATTTGTTTGTGATTGCTCTAATATTGATGATGTGATTGTTTTTAGAGCTGATGGCAAGTTTATTGTTACTAAAATAGCTGATAAAACCTTTGTAGGCAAAGAAATACTGCACGTGGCAATCTTTAATAAAGATGACAAACGAATGGTTTATAATATGATTTATAGAGATGGCGCAACTGGAGGCAATTTTGTCAAGCGTTTTCAGGTTTTTGGTATCACTCGTGACAAAGAAAACGACCTTACCAAAAGTACAGCCAAATCAAAAGTATTGTATTTTACGGCAAATGCCAACGCAGAGGCAGAAATTGTTACGTATTATCTTACTGCAAATTGCACTGCCAAAAACAAAGTTTTGGAGTATAATTTTTATGAATTAGACATCAAAGGGCGCAATTCTATAGGAAATGTTTTGACAAAATATCCTATCAGAAAAATTGAAAAAACATCAAATGGCGTATCTACACTAGGAAAACTCAAAGTTTATTATGATAATAATCTTGGGCATCTCAACACAGACAACAGAGGAAAATTGCTAGGACAATTTGATAATGATGATAAAATTTTGGTGCTTTATGGAGATGGCAATTATGAACTACGCAACTATGAAATTACGCAACGTTTTGAGCCTAAAAACATCATTGAAATAAAGAAATTTGAGCCAAAAGATATTATTTCTGCGGTTTGTTTTAGTGGAGAACATCAGCAATATTTCGTCAAGCGTTTTCAAATAGAAACTACTACCCAAGATAAGAAATTTAGTTTTCTGCACGAAAGCAAAAATTCACGCCTTGTATGTGCGACTACGCAAGCGCAACCACAAGCAGAAATCACCTACCAAAAGCTAGGAGAAAAGGATTTGCAGACTTTTGTGTATGATTTGGATATTTTGGCGGAAGTCAAAAATTTCCGCATTTTGGGTACGAAAATAGGGCTTACAGGCATCAAAACCATTAAAATCTTAGAAAAAGTAGAGATAATCAAAGAAGTTTCTAAGGAAATTGCTAAGGAAAATCCTTCTATTTCAGTTGAAATTCCTGCAGAAATAACTGAAATGATTTCTACAGAAAATATTGCAGAAGTCATTTCAGAAAAAGAAGAGAGTAAATTTCAAATGAATTTATTTTAAGGTATTGTATTTAGTTTAGTGTTTTCA
>JAYVHJ010000057.1:0-4679 GCA_043771315.1 Raineyaceae bacterium | reverse complement strand
CACAACATAACCTTATGGCTGAGAAATACCTGACAACTATTGCTAAATTTGCGTGTTCTATTGCTGGTTTGCCACTAACAGCCAAAAATATAAATACTTTGCTTCCTCTGGCTTGGAAAGGGCTGAATATTAACGAACCAGGCAAACAAGTAGTAAAGACTTGGGCTGATATGACTGATGCAGAAGAAAAAATTATGAATGATAAAATAGAAAAAATAGATGAAAGCCCTCTCTTGGTAAACCCTAACTTTAAATGTAATAATTTTTAATAATATGAAAAAAACAACAATCATTTTGCTTTTAATCTTAACACTAGGACTAAAAGCAACTGCACAACAACACTTGGGTGGAAACTTATATTTTCGCTTTGATGGAGAGACTGTAGACCCCAAACAGTGGTATTTTACAACTCCAACAACTGCAGGAGTTACATATCAAGACTCTTATCATTATAAATACCCTTGTGTGCTTGAACTTGAGGTAGACCCTTCATTAAAAACACTAGACAAAAGTGTTTTCACAACTGTACCAATCAGCCAGCTAGTACAATATGATGTGATGACAATACAGAATTTTTGTCAAAGATGCGCTACTCTTGGTGCAGCAGCACAAAATGCGTGGCTAAAACCTTATGTGCTTGCGTATCCCAATTATAAGATTTTTGTGGTTCATATCAATCACGCTAACCAAACTGCAAAAATAGTACAAGTCAAGTGGACGGCTTGGGAGTAGGAAAAAAAGCCTTCAATAGTTTTATTGAGGGCTTTTTTTGTATATTTGGGTTTCTGATAGAGATAATCAGACACAACATAACCTTATGGCTGAGAAATACCTGACAACTATTGCTAAACTTGCGTGTTCTATTGCTGGTTTATCTCTAACACCAAAGAATATTAATATGTTGCTTCCTATGGCTTGGAAAGGACTGAATATTGACAAACCAGATCAAGTGGTAACTACGTGGAGCAACATGAGTGATGCTGAGAAAAAGAGTATGGGTAATAAAATAAAAGAAATAGATATCAATCCCGTTTTAAATAATTTAAATTTTAAATGTAGTAATAACCCCTAAAAAGATGAAAAAAATACAATTATTATTATTTTTGCTGTTCATTTTAGTATTAAAGGTGAACGCACAGCAAAGTATAGGTGGAAACTTATATTTTCGTTTTGATGGTGAAACTGTAGATTCAAAACAATGGTTTTTAGGAGCATCTCTGGCTACACCAGCAAGCCAAGATGGTTATTGGTATAAATACCCTTGTGTAATTGGGCTCAATGTAGATCCCTCACTACAAACACTAAACAAAAATGTTTTTACAACTGTACCCATCAGCCAGCTAGTACAGTATGATGTAATGACCATACAGGATTTTTGCCAAAGATGTGATAATCTTGGTGCAGCAGCCCAAAATGCGTGGCTAAAACCTTATGTGCTTGCCTACCCCAATTATAAGATTTTTGTGGTGCATATCAATCACGCCAACCAAACAGCAAAAATAGTACAAGTCAAATGGACGGCTTGGGAGTAGCAAAAAAAGCCTTCAATAGTTTTATTGAAGGCTTTTTGTATATTTGGGTTTCTGATAGAGATAATCAGGCACAACATAACCTTATGGCTGTTAAATACTTAGAAACCATTGCTAAACTTGCTTGTTCTATTGCTGGTTTTCCTGCCGTTGTTGGTGTTTTAGCGTTAGCGACACCAACAACGAATTAGGTAGTACAAAAACACCCTTTTAAATGCTTCTAATACAGTTATTGCAAACAAAAAAGCCTTTCCAAACTTTGGAAAGGCTTTTTTGTTGTATTTTATTTTTTCAATTTCTTAGAAAATCTTTCTTTCAAATTCCCTAAAAAGCTAAATAGTTTACGTAAAGCATCAAAATAAAGCGTGATATACAAAAATATTGACATCATCCAAATCACACAAATATTAAAATAATATGTCCCAAAGAAACCACCTAAAAACTGTTTTTTTGGTGCTAAAAAGTGTGTACGGTAATCAAGTGGGTTAGCTACATCACTTGGGTCGTGGAAAATTGGGTCTATTTGTTGCAAAAGTTGTTGTTTGTAATAGATTATTTTTCCTTTTAAGTTGGCATTTCGTACCAAATCTGAAAGACTTTCATTAAAATGGTCATCTTTTCTTTTGGCATCTTCCCCACCTTTATCACGTTCTTCCATCAGAATTTGCTTGGTATTTCGTGCCGTATTAAAGCGTTTACGGTAATATTTGCGTACTTCTTCCAAATATTCGTCTGTTTGCTCACTTACTTTTTGATTAAAATTAGCAGGTGTAAGCATTTCTGGTAATTTTTCATATTTTGTAAGTGCGGGACGAGGTACGTTACCTGCACGCAAAGCATCAGTACTGCGTTCACGAGCTATTTCTCTTGAAAGCAAATCAATTTCTATAGCCATTTGCCTTTTGTCTGTTTCTTTCGTACTAACACGCAAACCGTTGGCACGCCCAAGTGTGTTTTTCATTTCATCAGTCCAATAAGAACGTCTATAATCAGACATACTTTCTTCTAATTCAAAGTCAAAATAAGGTTTTTGATAAATATTACTCTTAAATTGCTCTACTGCAATGGCTTCAAATCCCCACCTCGTCACCATAAAATCAGCCACAAAAGGCACTTGTCCTTTATCTCCAATAAAACTATTTAGGTTATTAAAATTGAAGATTATACCACTTAAAATCATTTGTGGGATAAGCAAAAGCGGAATAGTAATATAAATGGTAACCACAGAGCTAAATGTAGAAGAAATATTCAGCCCCAACATATTTGCAAAGCAAGAAACAGAGAAAAGCACCAGCCAATACATTGTGTTCATCCATTGAATACCAAGCAAAAGATTGCCTACGACTACAAAAGTAAGGGTTTGCACCGCAGAAAGCGTAAATAAAATAATCAGTTTTGAAAACAAATAACTATTTCTATTCAAATTCAAAAAAGTTTCTCGTTTCTGAATTTTCCTGTCTTTAATAATCTCTTCAGCACTTACCGTAAGTCCCATAAACAATGCCACAAGCACAGAAATAAGGATATAGGCAGGAACGTTTTCATTGAAACGGTAGGTATAATCTGGTGATGCTGGGTTGTTGGCAAAACGGATAATAAATGCTAAAAGTCCTGCTAAAAGTGGTGCTTCTAGCAAATTTATCATTACGTATTGTTTGTTAGCAACTTTTGAAAGAAAATCACGCACCGTAAAGATGAGCGTTTGCTTTGCTTTACTTGGTAAATCTAAGGCTTTTGGTGGTGCTTCATTTTCTTGTGGCGCAGGCTCAATGGTGAAATTCTCAAAATATTTGTGATTCCATTGTGGCGGTTTTGTTTTGCGTTCTTTGGTAAATTTCCCTGCTTCATTGATAACTTTCGCCTCAATAATATCAAAAATTTGTTCAGGGTTTACGCTACCACACGTTCCACATTGTCCTTCTTCTGCTTTTACCTGCTTACTTTGCGTTTTGAAATAAATAACAGCATCAACAGGATTTCCATAATATGCCTGATAACCGCCTGTATCTAAGATAATTAGCTTATCAAACATCTTAAATATCTCTGATGAAGGCTGATGAATAACCACAAAAATAAGCTTTCCACGCAAAGAAAGTTCTTTTAGTAAATCTAGTACATTTTCAGAATCTCTTGAAGAAAGTCCAGAAGTTGGCTCATCTAAAAACAATACAATAGGCTCTCTGATAAGTTCTAATGCAATATTTAGGCGTTTTCTTTGTCCACCAGAAATGGTTTTCTCTAACGGATTTCCTACTTTCAAATGTTTGATATGGTCAAGTCCCAAATCTGATAAAGTTCTCAAAACTCTTTCTTCTAATTGTATCTCTGTGAGTGCTTTAAAGCAAAGTTTTGTATTATAATAAAGATTTTGATAAACAGAAAGTTCTTCAATAAGCAAATCATCTTGCGCTACATAACCCACAACACCTTGTACGAGTTCTTTTTGCTTGTGAATATCCAATCCGTTGATAAGTACAGAGCCACTAGAAGGAGCTTCTAGCCCTGCAAGCACGTTGAGCAAAGTAGTTTTACCTGCACCAGATGCCCCCATAATGCCTATAAGTTTTCCTGCACCTTCCGCCACACTTACATTACGTAAGCCCAAAGCACCATTTGGAAACTTAAATTCAATGTTCATAGCATTGAAAGACAGTTTTTGCTTGTCTTTACTACTCAAAAAATTGCTCGTAACATCACTATAATAAAACGACTTTCCTTGTTGTGTACGAATAATACTACCATCAGCATACGAATAAATGGCATTTCGTTGCATACGAAAGTCATTTAATTTGATGTTTTCGCTGCCAGTATAACGCACAAAGTACATATTTGCGTCACTTATATGCACAAATATAAGTGTGCCATCTTGTTTAGGAACTTGTATTCGTTTTATTTCTGCCAAACTAGGTACATAATCACTTCCAATAGTCAAAATGTCGTGCAAAGTGAGCAATTCATTAGGCTGTTTGGTGATAAATTGGTAGATAAGTTCAAATTGTGATTTGCTTATTTGTAAAGATTCTGCAATAAGTTTAACTACTTCTACACGTCTTGGCGTGCTGGTAGCACGTCCGTCTATGGCTAAAAGTTCTGTTATTTTGACCAAAACCAATATTTTCTGGTTTTGTGTAAGTGTTTGGTTGATTTTAC
>JAYVHJ010000056.1:0-2309 GCA_043771315.1 Raineyaceae bacterium | reverse complement strand
GGATAATATTTTTACAAATGTTGAGGCAAGGAAAAATCATAAGGCTTCTACCAAAAATGGTAAAAATTATAGTTTTAACCAATATGAAATGGATTTTTTGACACTAAAAACAAATTTTTCTGACAAAACAACCATTCAACTAAGTATTCAGAATAAAATCAAAGAAACATATACCTCCAAAAAAAGCAAAAAAGGACGTATAAAACGTACCGTAAAACGACTAAATCAAACTATTTATAAAGCTAATGTAGGATTTTCTAAGTTGCACTACCAAGCAAAACCAAATGTAGCTTTCATAGAAAAAAAAGAAAAATACTGGCTTACAAGCCAAACTGATACTATTTCAGAAGAAAATATACTGACTGTAAAAGACCTTATTAAGTATAGCAGCAAACATTTGTGGAGTGAAATAGCCAAAACTTATGCCCAAATGAACGTTATAAAATAATTGGTTACCAAACAAAATCATTATCCAACCTCATACTACTATACATCTTTTCTGCTTGTCGTTCCCCACGTTCCACGTGGGGCTATGGTAGTTAAACCCTTTCAGGGTTTTTAATACAGTTTTATGCATAGAAACAACCCCGTTGGGGTTGAACTATCATAACCCCACCGTGAAACGTGGGGAAACAGACAAGCAATATTTAGTAGTATTATCCAGCCTACTAAACTTCCCACTCATTTAATAGGCTTTTGCAAACATTACACGTTGTGTAGAAGGCTTGCCCGTAACCATACAAACGCCATTTTCTTGCGGATTATTCAGAGGAATACATCTTACAGTAGCTTTTGTTTCTTCTTTGATGCGCTCTTCTGTTTCTGCTGTTCCATCATAATGCGCATAAACAAAACCCGTTTTTTCTTCCAAAACTTTCTTAAATTCCTCGTAAGTGTCCACGTTTGTAATCAAGTTTTCACGTCTTTTAAGCGCAATTTGATAGATATTTTCCTGAATTTCGTTCAATAAATTTTCTATATCTGATACAATATTTTCCACAATTTCCATAGAATAGACTTTTTTCTCTTTTGTATCACGTCTAGCTATCTCTATTGTGTTATTTTGAATATCTCTTGCGCCAATAGCCACACGCACAGGAACGCCTTTTAGCTCCCATTCTGCAAATTTATAACCTGGACTTTGTGTATCTCTATCATCAAATTTCACAGAAATACCTTTTTTAAGAAGTTGTTTTTTGATGGGTTCTATTTTGTTTTTTATCTCTAAAAGTTGTTCATCAGTCTTAAAAATTGGCACAATTACCACTTGAATTGGTGCAAGTTTTGGTGGCAAAACCAGTCCTTCATCATCAGAATGGCACATAATAAGCGCACCCATAAGTCGTGTACTCACGCCCCACGAAGTTCCCCAAACATATTCTACTTTATTTTCTTTTGAGGTAAAAGTAACATCAAAAGATTTAGCAAAATTTTGCCCCAAAAAGTGAGATGTACCCGCTTGTAGGGCTTTTCCGTCTTGCATAAGTGCCTCAATGCAATAAGTTTCGTCTGCACCTGCAAAGCGTTCTGAAGCAGTTTTAATGCCCTTAATGACAGGTACAGCCATAAATTGCTCTGCAAAATCAGCATAAACTTCTAACATTTGCTCTGTTTCTGCAACTGCTTCTGCTTTTGTAGCGTGTGCAGTATGTCCTTCTTGCCACAAAAACTCCGTTGTACGTAAGAAAATCCTTGTACGCATCTCCCAACGCACCACATTTGCCCATTGGTTGATGAGTAACGGCAAATCACGGTACGAATTTACCCAACCTTTGTAGGCATTCCAGATAACGGTTTCTGACGTAGGTCTAACTATCAATTCTTCTTCTAATTTTGCGCTTTCATCAACCATTAGCGCACCTTTTTTGTCAGGATTTGCTTTTAGACGGTAATGCGTAACCACAGCGCACTCTTTGGCAAAACCTTCAGCGTGTTGTTCTTCTTTTTCCAAGAAACTTTTAGGCACAAAAAGCGGAAAATAAGCGTTAGAATGCCCTGTTTCTTTGAACATTTTGTCTAATTGCGCTTGCATTTTTTCCCAAATAGCGTAGCCGTAGGGTTTTATGACCATACAACCTTTTACGGCAGAGTTTTCTGCTAAATCTGCTTTTTTTACTAGCTCGTTGTACCAAGCTGAATAATCTTCTTGACGTGTTGGAAGTCCTTTTGCCATATTTTTTTATGTGAATTTCTTATGATTTTTTTGTGAATTTTAACGCTATTTTGTCGCAAAAGTGCAAAAAAATAGCGTTATTTCAAAGATTTTAGAGGAAAATAAAAGCGTTTTTTATCTTTTTAAAGTTTGGTTT
>JAYVHJ010000055.1:0-1982 GCA_043771315.1 Raineyaceae bacterium | reverse complement strand
TTCTAGTGTAGTTGTTGGCACAATAGGTATATTAACTCCACGAAACCCTCTAAATTGACTATCTAAGCTATTTATTCCCATTGTTGTATTTATTTATTTTAAGTTTTAATTATTTATTTTGAAAAGTACCAATATGCACCACCACATAAGGCAAGCACGCCTGTACCTATACCTACATATAGTAGCGTATTGCTTGGTTTATCTTCTGTTTTTGGTAGTGGTAATGGCTTGGCTGGTATTATGAATACTGGCGGAGCTATGGTTGCTATTGGTGCTGAAATAGTTGTTGGAGAAGGAAAAAACTTTGCATTTAATTCTTGTTCGCTAAGTCCTTTATTTTGAAAAATCAACTCTACTAATTGAATTTTATTTAATCTTTTTGCATCTTGTAATTTTGCTAAAAAAGCTTCTGATATTCCTGTTTTGTTTCCCAATGCCCAATGAACATCAGCATCTTCAAGACGCGCTGCGTAATTATTACCATCTGCATCTGTTAATAATGGTGTATTTACTAACATCTTAAAAAAATCATTGACTTCTATACTATCAGAAACATTTTGGAAAACAACTGGTGGTGGAACAAAAGGTATCCCTACCTGCAATATTTCTCCCAACCCTCTAAACTGATTATTTAAGTTATTTATTCCCATTATTGTATTTATTTTAAGTTTTAATTATTTTGAAAAATACCAATAAGCACCACCGCACAAAGCAAGCGCACCTAAGCCTATGCCTACATAAAGTAGCGTATTTGGCTTATCTTCTGTTTTTGGTAGTGTTTTTGGTAGTGGTAATGTTGTTGTTGGTGCATCTAAGGAAAAACTAGAAAATGCTTCTATTGGTATAGGTGCTGGCAAAGGTTGAGGTATTGGCACTTGCACTTGTGGAGTTTGTAGTGCGGTTGCTGCTGCATCTTTGGCTAGTTGCTCACGTATTGTTTTTATGGCGGCTTCTATTTCTACATCATCAAAATACAAATTCCTATCTATTGCTACCTCACCATATCCAGCTCTTGTACCAATCTCTAAAATATATTTTTTGCCAGTCATTTTCTTGTATTTTGCGACAAGTTTCGCCCAACTTTCATCTGTAATGCCCAACCTTGCCTGTGTAGCAGCTATTCTAGGGAGCAAATTATCCGCAATAGTGTTAAATGCTTGATTAGCAAGTGCTGTGTCTAATATTTGATTATTAGGACTGTATAAAAGACCGTCATCACCAAAAAAATACTGCACGCCATTTTCTTCATAATAAGCACCTGTGCTATTAGCCACCACTACGGTTTCTTCCGCTAATCTACCAAATCCCCTAAACTGATTATTTACGCTATTTATTCCCATAATATTTATTTATTTTAATTTTTTCCAATATTGGTAACCAAAGTACCCACCAACGCCCAAAACCGCCACGCCAATTACACCATAAATAATTCTACGTCTGTATTTTAAGAAATTACTTGCAGTAAGTTTTGCGTTCAAAAGTGCGTTATAAAGTGCATCACACCTACTTTTGAATAGTGCGGCATAAGCATCTCCACCACTAACCACTCTCCCAAAAAGATAGAAATTGTTTTGCAAAAGTGCATCAAAACCTCGTTTGCCTAATAGTGAGCTAGTGAGCCACACCCTCGTTGCTGGATAGCATACTTTCCCAGTAGAAAAAATCTCATCTAACTCTTCTGACGTATGTGCATCAAAGTTTTTCATATTGAGTTCTTTGAAAATAGCATCATAATTACCTTTTCCAGTTATCTGAATAAGACCACGCCCACGCTCTTTGTACGCATACGCTACTTTATTGCTACCTGCACTTTCTATATAACTTTGCCCGCCTATTTCAGAGATGCACGCAAAATTAGTTTCGTTATACATCACGCAAAAAATGCCTACAAACTCACCCAGCGTAAGTTGTCGTTTTCCTGTTATGGAGTAAATGTTTCTCATTACTTCCTCATAACCACTTGTATTAAGTGCCTTTGGAAA
>JAYVHJ010000054.1:0-8066 GCA_043771315.1 Raineyaceae bacterium | reverse complement strand
CCTTTTCATAGAAATTAAGGGCTATTTTTTGAGCATCATTGCGTTTTTTTTCTTGCTGATTTTTGTATTCTTCCTTTGAAAGTCTGTAATAAAGCCAATAACCGCCAGCTTCATCTTCGTGCGTGCCTACTAACTCAAAATTTTCAAAATCTGTTTGAGATTTTACTTTTGTGCTTGCTTCATAACTTTCTTTAAATGAACTATTTACACCATTTACTGTATTTGTTTTGCTATCCATTTGGTAAAGTAAAGATGTAGCAGAAACAGAAACTTTTATCTCTGAACTCAAATCTTCTAGTGCTTTTTGCTTTGCAACTTGTTGATAATCATTAACTTGTTTTGCAGAATAACCAATTCCTGTGTAATAAATACTAGAAATAGGTTTTTCACGCACCCACGCAGGACTATTTTTGCGCAAAACTAGGCTATCTTTGTTAATTGCTTGTTTTTTTGGTATGCCAGAAGGCGTACAAGCATTTAGTAAGATAAGCAATAAAGTAGCCCCAAAAACCCCAAAGGAGGCTTTAAATACAAGTAAAAAGTTTTTCATAAAATTTTTATAGAGATAATAAAGCAGTTTAACTTTTGGAAAGTTCTAAACTTTCCAAAAGTTTTTTTACAATAATAGTTAAAAACCGTGCCAATTTACATAGATTTTTCTTCTAAAAAACCTTTTTTACAAGAAAGGTGTTCTAAACTTATGAATAATCCAGAAAAAACCTTAGAAAAAATCAAGCAAATGATGTCTGCTGAAAAATACTTAGAAGTGATTTCTTTGCTAAAACCGCATTTGCAGACAAATGAATATGATTTGGAGGCACTTCACATAAGAGCGCAAGCAAATTTTAAGTTAGAAAAATTTGCAGAAAGTCTAGCAGATTTTGACTACTTGCTTAATCTTTTGTCAAAAAATGCTGATATTTATGCAGATAGAGGGCTTGTAAGGCACTTTTTGAGAGATGCACAAGGCGCATTAGCAGATTTTGATATGGCACAAGAAATTGAGCCTGAAAATCCATTTAGGTATGCGTGTAGAGCATTTATTTGGGCAGCAGTTGGCAATTTTGAAAATGCTATAAAAGACTACGAAAAAGCCATAGAATTAGACCCAGATGATGCCGTTGCACACAATAATCTTGGGCTTTTGCAAGAGAAATTAGGAAGAAATGATATTGCTCAAAAACATTTTAAAGTGGCTGACAAGCTATCTGGGGTAGTTTATTCTTCTCAAAATAATGATTTAGCAACTGAAAAAATAGAAATTTCTACTAAAAATAGTACAGAAAAATCAGAAAGTAACACAATACAAAATAATCAACAAAAAACATCAGAAAAAAACATAAAAAACAGTTATTGGAGTATTTTTAAGCAAGTTTTTACTGAAAAAGATAAATTTAAAGAGTTTTTGTATTTTATTATGGGAAAGAAAATGTAAATTTACGTTTTAAAATAGTACAGACTTACACAAAACTACCCCCAGCCTCTCCTTAGGAAGAAGGGGAGCTTGTTCCCTCCTTTGAAGGAGGGCTAGGGTGGTTTTATTTAGATATAAAATCTTTTGAAAAATCTATTTATAACAGGTGCTACAGGCTTTATTGGTAGTTTTATTGTGCGCAAATTCTTAGAAAATGGCTACAAAATCCGTGCGCTTACACGCAAAGAAGGGCATTTTGGTTTGCTTTATGATATTTCTGACAAAATAGAGTGGCTTATTGGGGATATTTTGGACATTCCCTCACTAGAAATGGCTATAAAAGATGGTGATATTGTCGTTCACGCTGCTGCAATAGTGAGTTTTGACAAAAATGAACAAGAAAAAATGCTACAAACAAATATAGAAGGCACAAAAAATGTCGTGAATGTTTGTTTGGAAATGGATATTAAAAAACTTGTTTTTATTAGTTCTGTGGCAAGTCTAGGACGTACCAAAAAGCAGCAAATTATCAATGAAAATGCTAAATGGGACAATGAGGGGGAAGATTCTGTCTATGCACGTTCAAAATATTTTGCGGAAATGGAAGTTTGGCGAGGTATTGCGGAAGGTTTGCCTGCGGTGATGCTAAATCCGTCTGTGGTGCTTGGTGCTGGTGATTGGGACGTGAGTAGTACGCAAATTTTCAAGTATATTTATCAAAAAAAGCCATTTTACGCAAAAGGAAAGGTCAATTTTGTTGATGTGAGAGATGTTGCTGATGTTGCGTTTTTGCTTGCAGAAAACGAAATAACAGAACAAAGATTTATCTGTAATGCTGGAAATATTCATTATAAAGAGCTTTTTGAGAAGATTGCTGCACTTTTTTCTGTAAAGCCACCCAAAATATTGTTGTCTAGTTTTTTATCAGAAATATTTTGGCGTTTGGCGTGGATAGGAAC
The DNA here is from genome assembly GCA_043771315.1 of Raineyaceae bacterium. Taxonomy (GTDB): domain Bacteria; phylum Bacteroidota; class Bacteroidia; order Cytophagales; family Thermonemataceae; genus JANYGM01. The sequence goes on along the minus strand of JAYVHJ010000054.1, from coordinate 5,693 downwards.
GCTTTTTAGCAAAAAAACACCACTTATCACTAAAGAAACGGCACGTATGGCACAACAAAGCTACTTTTATGAAAATGATAAAATAAAAAATATACTTTCATTTGATTTTCGTAATTTGGACGACACGCTGGCGTGGGCGTGTGAGGAAATCAAAAGTAAACATAAATAAACATAAAGTAAATTAAAAAAGTCAAATGCAAAAAGTCAAATTTCTAATGCTAATCATTTTTGTTTCTATAATTGGAAATACTTATGGGCAAAGCATATTAAAGCTCAATAAACAAGGTTTAAAAGCCTACAAAGCAGGTAACTATACTGAAGCCGCTACTCTTTTGGAGAAAGCTAAAGCGCAATCTGAAAAGAAGCTTAAGAAAAAATTCTCAGAGGAGCAAGATTATGGAAGTACAATGAACAATCTGGGTATGGTTTATCTGAAACAAACAAAATATAAAGAAGCAGAAGTTTTATTGCTAGATGCTTTAGGTATATATAAGAAAGTGTCAACTGGGATAAATGCTGACTATATTGAAACGTTGGATAACTTGGCAAATCTATATGGTAAACTAAGTGATGATTCTCGTGAGGAGCTTTTCAATTTGGAAGCATTAGAGAAAAAAAAGAAGTTTTTAGGAGAAAAACACGAAAGTTATGGACTTTCGCTTAATAACTTAGGTGTTTTGTATATGAAACAAGGTTATTATATAAAAGCAGAGCCTTTTTTAGTGAAAGCACTAGAAATCACAAAAATTACAAAAGGAGCAGAACATATCAACTACGCATCAGCATTAAATAATCTAGGTGCTTTTTATGATAGACAAGGGAATACGGAGAAAGCAGAACCTCTATTTTTAGAGGCTCTACCATTATATAAAAAATTAGGTAAAGAAGGAGAAGAGAGTTATGGCATTTCATTGCAGAATTTGAGTAAATTTTACAGTAAACGTAAAAATTACTCAAAAGCAGAGCCTTTTTATATAGATTTTACAGAATTTGTAAAAAATACTTATGGAGAAAAACACATAAACTATGCAATCACATTGAATAGTTTAGGGATTTTTTACAAAAAACAAGAAAAATATGATACTGCAAGAATAACCTATTTAACAGCATTAAAAGTTTATGAGAATATTGCTGGAAAAAACAATGAGGATTATGCAGATTGTTTAAGAAATTTTGCTATTACTTATATTTGTGAACAAAAATACAAGGAAGTAAAGCCAATATTATTGGAAATATTGGAAATTCGTAAGAAAGTTTTACCTGCTAATCACCCTAATCTTTTAGAATCTGAACAAGATGTGCAGATTGTAAAAGAAAAACTGGGAGAATAAACATTTCTCGTTCATTGCAAAACTAGAAAACAAACTAGAAAATTGTGCAAAAAACTGCAATAAAAAACAAGAAAAAACGACTACAAAGACTATATGGATAAAGAAGAAAGCGCAGAAGAACTTGTAAGAAAGTTTGAGGAAATGCTCAAAAATGAAGGACATTATTTTTTTGATGAAGATATGTATTTAGAAGTAGCAGAACACTACATCAGCAATGATATGCCAGAAAGTGCCTTAGAAGCCTGTAAAATAGGTTTAGATGTTTTTCCGCTTTCAATGGAAATTTCTATTATTTATACACAGATACTACTTACACTTGGAAAAGCAGAAAAATCTTTGGAAATATTAGAAAATCTGGAAAATATTCACCCTAATCAGCCTGATATTGCGCTTATCAAAAGTACCGCTCATTGCTATTTAGGGCATTTTGAGCAGGCTATTTCTGTACTTAAAACATCAATAGAAAATGCAGAAAATAAAGAAGATTTTTATTTTAATATGGGGCTTGCCTACCAAAGTTGGGACAAGTTTAGCCTTGCTATTGATGTCTATAAAAAAACAATTTTATTGGATAACACCCACGAAGGGGCTATTTTTGAGCTTGCGTATTGCTTAGAAGAGCTTGACAGATTGGAAGAAGGCGTTACTTTTTATAAAGAACTTATTGATAAAGACCCTTATTCTTATACTTCTTGGTATAATTTGGGTGATATTTATCATAAAGCAATGAGTTATAGTGAAGCAGTAGAGGCTTTTGATTATGCCATCACCATAAAAGATGATTATGATGATGCCCATTTTTATATGGGAACGGCTTATATGAATTTAAAAGATTATGACAACGCTAGAAAAGCCTTTTTACGCACTTTGGAATTAGAAGATGAAGATCCAAATGCTGATACTTTGTGTCATATTGGCGCAAGTTATGAAAAGCAAGAAAACTACGAAAAAGCTATCCAGTATTACAGAAAAGCAATAAAAGCTGATGACGAATGGCACGAGGCTTGGTATGGAACTGGCGTTTGTCTTGATGCTGCAGGGAAATGGTTTGATGCCCTGCAATTTGTGCAAAAAGCTAAACAACTTGATGACGAAAACCCACTTTATTGGACTTCACAGGCACATTTAGATTACAAAATTGGCAATATTTTGTCTAGTCTTACTGCGTATGAAAAGGCATCAGAACTTGACCCTTTTAACACTAAGATATGGCTTGATTGGTCGTTTATCTACTATGAGCAAGGAAATTATGAAGAAGCTGTTAGTGTAATAGAAACAGCACTTGCAGAAACACCTGATAATCCTGAATTTATGTATAGAATTGTTGCCTACTTAATGGAAGCAGGCAAATATAAACAAGCATTTGATTATCTGGAAACCGTTTTAGCCATTGATTATGACGGACACACACAATTATATGAGTTTTTTACGGACTTAGAAGTCCAAAAAGCACTTTTTAAAATTATAGAACAATACAAAAGTTGAGTTATGAGTTGTGAGTTAAAATACATTGTTTGTTGTATTTTTAGCCCATAATTCATAACTTATAATTCATAACTCAAAAAAATGGATATTCTTAACAAAATAAATGACCTTCAAACGCAGGTAGAAACGTTTTTAATAGAAAACAAAGAACAATTGGAGCAATTTCGTCTGAAATTTTTGAGCCAAAAAGGAGAAATTCCTGCGCTAATGGACGAAATGAAAAACATTGCGCCAGAAAACCGCAAAGCATTTGGTATGAGCGTTAATCAGCTCAAAAACCTTGCTACAAACCTTCACAAAGAGAAATTAGAGGTTTTTGCAAGCGTAGTTACCAAAACGCAAGCTCCAACAGACCTTACTTTGCCTAACTCTGTTGATGCGTTGGGGAGTATGCACCCGCTGACCATTGTCAGAAATCAAATTATTGCTATTTTTGAGAGAATGGGCTTTAATCAGTCTGAAGGACCAGAAATAGAAGATGATTTCCATAATTTTACAGGGCTAAATTTCCCTGAAAATCACCCTGCACGTGAAATGCAAGATACGTTTTTCTTGGAAAAAAATCCTGATATTGCTTTGCGTACACATACCTCCTCTGTGCAAATACGTGTGATGGAAAGCAAACAACCGCCAATGCGTACTTTTTCTATTGGGCGTGTGTACCGCAATGAAGCCATTTCTGCAAGGGCGCACTGCATTTTCCATCAAATGGAAGGCTTTTTTATTGATGAAAATGTGAGTTTTGCAGATTTGAAACAAACACTTTATCATTTTGCCAAAGAAATGTTTGGGCAAGATACGCAAATACGTTTTCGTCCTTCTTATTTTCCTTTCACAGAGCCAAGCGCAGAAATTGATATTTCTTGTGATATGAACAACCCAAAAGGCTGTCAGCTTTGCGGAGGCTCAAAAAATATCTGCAAAGGAACAGGCTGGGTAGAAATTGGTGGCTCTGGAATGATAGACCCTAGCGTATTAGATAATTGTGGCATTGATAGCAAAAAATATACTGGTTTTGCCTTTGGAATGGGTTTAGAACGTATGACAATGCTCAAATACCGCATCAAAGATTTACGTCTTTTTACAGAAAATGATTTGAGGTTTTTAAAGCAATTTGAAGGAATAGAAGGGTAAATAGTTATGAGTTTTGAGTTGTGAATTGAATACATTGTTTGCAATTTTTTCGTAGATACGCACTGCAGTGCGTATCCACATAGAACAACACGAAAGCAAACAAAACCATAATAATTAAATTGGAACAAATACATTGCTCTACGTGGATACGCACTGCGGTGACGTATCTACAAATACATATGCGTATATATATCTCGCTTGTGTGTTCCACAAGATACAGCATATATTAGTGCTGAAGAAGAAATAAGAAAAAATGTACCTGAAATCTTAGATATAGTTTCTTGGTATAGTTAGTAAACAAAAAAGAAAAGTAACAAAAACAAATTTTATGGAAGATTTTGAATTATTGGAGAGAATTGGAGAAAGGCTCGTTGATGAGCATTTGGACTTAAAAGAAGAAAATTTTAGGCTTAGACAGATTGTAGATAATGATTTTGTTGTCTCTTTTGTTATTGATAAAAGAGGATTTTTTATATTGCCAAACAAAAAATCTCTCAAAGTTTTGGGTGTACAAGCCAAAAAACTTAAAACCAAAAACGCTTTTGAGTTCTTTGGGAAAAGTCCGCAGGCAATAGAAAATATTAGGCGTGCTTTGCGTGGCGAGGCACTTACTGATGTTTTGTGGCTAGACAATAAATACTGGAAAGTTACGTATCAACCTACATTAGACGACCTTAGCCAAGTAATTGGCATCACAGGAATAAGCGTTGATGTAACGGATATAGTGAACAATCCTGAAAAATTTAGGAAGAAAAAATAACCAATGAATTACCCAAAAATTACGGTTATTACGCCCTCATACAACCAAGGGACGCACATAGAACAAACTATTTTGTCTATTCTTAATCAAGGATATCCAAATTTAGAATACATTGTTATTGATGGAAAAAGTACAGACAATACGCTGGAAATTATTGCAAAATATCAAAGTAAAATTATTGATAAAATCATTTATTTCGTTTCTGAAAAAAACAACGGACTGAATGATGCTATCAATAAAGGGCTTTCTATGGCTACAGGAGAGATTATTAGCATTTTAAATGTTGGTGATTACTATGAGCCTTATGCCCTTTTCAAAGTTGCAACGACATTTACAAGCGAAAGAATAAATGTCGTTTGTGGGCGTGGACGCATTTTTAAAGATAAGCAAGCAGCTCAAGAAACCATTAGAATAACAGAAGGAGCTGATGTTTTTGCTTATAATCTTGCTAAAACCATAGGTTGGGCGGGTTTTAACCAGCCAGAAACTTTTTTTAGGAAAACTGTTATTGATAAAATGGGCTTTTTGAATATAAATTTGGATACATTTGTCGCTACGGATTGGTGGATACGTTATTTGTTTGTTTTTGGTGTGGAAAACATCATCAAAACAATGGATTTGCTTGTCAATGTGCGTGAGAATATAAGTGAAAAAGAACTTATGCTAACTAAAAAAACTGCTCAAATAATCAATAGAGATACTTTTTATTATCTTTTGGCTAGTCGCTTGCGTTTGTATGATTATAGTTATGTTATCAAAAATAATAGCATTCTGAAACCTGATTTTGATATTCAAAATACAGATAGTTATGACGAACTTCTTTCTTTGAAATCTCTTAATTATTTTGCTTTATTGCGTGCAAATGAGGCTTTTGCAGAGAAAAATATTAGCAAAACAAAAGATTTTCTCAAACAAGTTCAGCAAAATTTGTTGGATAATGAAGACAAAAAGTTATATTCAAATTTATCTTTTAAATGCAAATT
>JAYVHJ010000053.1:0-9218 GCA_043771315.1 Raineyaceae bacterium | reverse complement strand
GTAACAACATTATTTGTGCTAAAAATTCCTTCATACGTAAAATCTGTTTCCGTTTTTAGTTTTAGCGTGTCTTTGTTATTGACTTTTCCAATTTGTATTCTTTGGCGTTGGGTATTACTAAATTTATTATGACGTACCAAAACAAGTGCTTTTCTTGCTGTATCTTCCAATAATGGGTCATTTTGAAATTCCCAAGATATTTCGTTGATAGCGAGTTTTGGCAAAAAGCGTGTTTTTGCAGTGATTTCACGCCCTTTTGTATCTCTCACAAAAAGAGAATAATCTCCTTTTATGGTGCTATCAACGAGTTGTGTAGAAGTGTAATTAAATACTTTATTATTAGAAATATCTACATTTGGCTTATAAATTAGCATAATTACTTGGTTGTTGTGCGTGATAGAAACGGTTGCGTCCAACACATCTGGCAAACCAAATGTTGTACCATTTGGAGGAGAAAGATAGGGCACAGTTTCTGTAAGAAGTAGCTGATAAGGTTTCCCATGTTCCAGATAACATTCTACCACAAGTTGGTCTTTGCCTTTGGGAAGGTCTATGTCAATAGCTTGCTCCAAATTACAAGAAGCCAAAGAAAATAATATTAAAATACTAAGAATTTTTGTTATGTTTTTCATTTGAAAATCTAAATAATGATACGTATTTTTTATTTTTTAGTCCAAACAAATGCTTTATTCCACGCATAAAAGGCATCAATTTCTGTTTTGTGGGTATCTAACCATTCTCCAATTTCGGGCTTTTCTGATGAGGCAAAAGCAATGTAGGCAAATGTTTGCGTTAATTTTTTCTCATTTAATTCTATGAAATAAGGAGCATAACATTCCCAATAAAAGCCCTTGCCATCTTTTTTACCTTCGCCAAGAGAGCCACAAACAATTTCTATTTTCCTAACAAATTGTGCTATTTCTGTTTCTTCTTTGTTCTTATCATCATAATCAAGCGCAGAAGCAAGTCCAAGTACAAATTCTGTCATAGTAAAATCATTTTCTTTGGCTTTTTTATTTTTTTTTGGCAATGCACTAATGCTAAGTGTTATGCTATTGTTGCCTGTTTTTTTGACATCAGCTTTAAGAATTTTCTGCAAAAGACCAAGGTTTGCTTCTGCTCTTTTGCCTTGTGGCTCTGCTATCAAAAAGCTACAAAGTGCCAATAAAGTGGGTATTTTATTATTGGTTGCATAAACTAAATTTGCTACGCCATTATGCGAACTTGCGTGTTTTGGGTTTAGACTGACCGCTTTTTCAAAGCATAAAAGCGCATCATCATATTTTTGCGTACCAGCCAGCGTTACGCCTTTGTTGTAATATAAATGATAATATTCAGGGAATTTTTTGATGCCCTCATTATAGATTTGAACTGACTTTTTTGACTCTTTCAAACCGTCTAGGGCATTTCCGTAGCTCACATAAACATTTTTCAAATCTTTATCTTTTGGGTGTTTTTCAATGGCTTTTTTGCAGTTTGAAATCACTTCATCATACTTTTTCAATGACATAAGTGTCATAGCTTTTTCAGCAAGCGCAAAAAGATTGTCTTTGTCAAGCGTTAAAGCTTTATCATATTTAGCTATTGCCGTAGCATACTCGCCCTTGTCGTGGTCAATAATGCCCTCATCAACCAATTTGTCTGCTTCTTCTCTATTTTGTCCAAAAGCAAAACTACTTATTAGCAAGATTGCTAAAACTAATTTAATTTTTTTCATATTTTTATTTTTATTTTTATAAATTTCTCTAAAATTTAAAATTATAGGTTACAGAGGGAATGATAGGAAATAATGCCACTTGTTTTGCTACACGCCTTAGGGCAGTTGGAGGCAAAGGAACGCCATTATCATCTTGCGTAACTGTTTCAATATAAACAAAATACGCATTTCTTCTATTATAAACATTATAAATACTAAAAGTCCAATCAGACTCACCCCATCTATGTTTTCTTTTTCTGATAATGTTCAAATCTGCTCTGTGGTAAGCTGGCAAACGAAAATTACTTCTTTCTTGCACACCACCCGCAACAAAACCTGCTCCTGTAACATCTTGTAGAACAAACAAATCCGTAGGAATTGAAGTTGCATTTCCTGTACGATAGACGAAATTAGCAGAAAACGTCCATTTGTCATTGATGGCATAAGCCGCAACTATTGACAAGTCGTGGCGACTATCATATTTAGGATAAAATGTTTTTCCTCCATTGATAGGACCGTTTCCGTTGCTACTATCTGCAAATTGGCGTTTTGTCCAAGAAATAGTATAACCTATCCAACCAGTTAGTTTTCCTGATTTCTTTTCTAAATAAATTTCATTTCCATAACCCCAACCACGCCCAAAAACAAATTCTTTTTCTAAATTATCATTGGCAAAAAGTTGCGCACCATCTTTCAAATCAACCTGATTAGCCAGTTTTTTGTAATAAATTTCGTTTGAAAGCAGATATTTTCCTTCTTTTCCCAAAAGAAAACTTGCCCCAGCAGCTATTTGTTGCGACCTTTGTGGCTTAAAGTTCCCAGTCGTTGGATACCAAATATCAGTAGGCAAACTTGCCCCAGAATTAGAAACAAGATTAAGATATTGGTACATTTGAGAGGCACTTGCTTTGAGCGAAATTTTTTCATTGACTTTGTAGCGTGCCGCAATGCGTGGCTCAAGTCCGCCATACCATTTGCCATTTTGATTAAAACCTGACAAACGCAAGCCTGCATTTAGTTTCCATTGAGAATTAATATCATATTCGTCATTGACATACACGCCGTACTCTGTGGCATCAAGCCCTTTTCCTGCCTGAAAATCAATTTTACCATCATTACTTGTAAAACTTGTACGCCCTATTTCAAATAAATGCTGAGTAGCTTGTACACCAAAACGCAGGTTATTTTTGTTATTGATAGCATAATCAAAATCAATTTTTCCGTTATAATCTTTCACGCCAGAGCCTATAGAAAAATTAAATTGACCAAAAGTGTTATTGATTTTGTATTTATAATCAGAATAAATTAAAGAAACATTCATAAAAAGTTTTGGGCTAATATTTCTGTTCCAGCGGAAAGTACCAGTTGTATTACCCCAATCAAAATCAAATTTGAAGGTTCTATTGGAGAAATTAAAAACATCTCGTCCAAAATAGCCACTCACAAAAATCCTATCACGTTTGCCCACCACAAAATTCATTTTGAGGTTCATATCATAAAAATAATAGTCAGGAATAGGGTTTACGTTAGGTTTTCCTTCATTTGCTTTATTGATTTGACGAGTAAAAATGTCAAAATAAGTACGGCGTGCAGAGAAAATAAAAGAAGATTTGTCTTTTTGAATAGGTGCTTCTACCGTTAGACGTGAAGAAATAAGCCCAATTCCACCAGAAACAGAAAGTTTTTTGCTGTTGCCTTCTTTGAGTTTTACATCAAGCACAGACGACAATCTGCCACCATATTGCGCAGGGAAATCACCTTTATACAAATCAACATTTTTAACAGCATCAGCATTGAAAATACTAAAAAAACCAAACAAATGTGAGGCATTATAAACGACTGCTTCATCTAAAAGAACGAGATTTTGGTCTGCACCACCACCACGCACATATAAACCTGATGAGCCTTCACTACCAGACTTTACGCCAGGTTTTAGTTGCAAAATCTTAATCAAATCCACCTCTCCAAAAATTACAGGAACGGTTTTGATTTCTTTTGCACTAAGCGTCACAGTACTCATTTGGGTATTTTCTAGCTCTTGTTTAAACTTATCAGCCACGACTTCCGCTGCTTCTAGCTCTTCATCAGAAAGTTGAATATCTAAGACTGTATTTTGGGTAAGATTTAACTCTTTTGTAATTGATTTGAAACCAACAAAAGAATAGGTTATTTTGACATTTCCAGCAGGTACAGAAAGCGCATAATAACCATAATTATTACTCACAACGCCTATTTTAGTGTTTTCGTCTTGTGCGGTTGCACCTTGCAAATCTTCTCCGTTGCTGGCATCTTTGATATAGCCACTTATGGTAAATTTCTGTTGTGAAAAAGCATTTAGAGAAATGAAAAACAAAGAAAAACAAAGAATAAAGCGCATAATGTAATTTTGAATTGTGAATGAATACAATTATTAAGATTTTGACTACATTATAACGCAAAAAAAGCCTTTTCGTTATAATTTATCAAGGTTATTTTTTCTTAACATTCATTTTATTTTCATTTGATTGCAGAAAAGCAGCAAAAAAAGTGCCAAGATGAATTATTTGTTGCTGTAAAAGTTCCGTTGCAAATATATAAAATAATATTTGGTGCTTTCACAAGAATTACAGTTTAGGAAAATGTCTATAAATTTACATATTTGTGAATTCAAATATGCTTGACTCTAAACTTATCATAATTTATTTTATTACCCTGTATTATCTTTCGTAAAACCAAAATAGAAACCATTTTTTTGCAACGGAACTTTTACAGCAACAATTATTTTATCTGATTCCACTGTAGATAAGTCCGCTTATGAGCAAGAGTAAAATCCATTGTCCAAGTTTTAAATAGTTTTTTGGAAATGATGTTGAGATACAAATGGTTAATAACCAAGCTATTGCATAACCAAAAAAATAAATGGCTAATATTTGTAATAAAGTGTTTTCGTTGTCAAAATAGTTGGTAAAATTGATAATAGCAAGCCCAAATGTAGCAAAAAGCAAGTCAAATGAAATCCAGTGCCAGCCACATCTTGCCATTGTCCACTTTTCAATTTTAATAAAGTTATCTTCTTTATAGTCAGTTGGTTTGTTTACTTTAAGCTCTTTATCTCCTACAAACGTATGTAGTACAAAAGCGAAGGCAGTCAGAATATTTGCTATTAAGATATATGTATTCATATTTTAATTTTATGTTGAGGTTTGTTTTTGCAAAAATAAGTTAAATGTATTTCATTTTCATTAACTTTGGTTAAGAAATAAAGATGTTTTTTGTTTATTTTTTGATATTTAGCAGTAAAAATAACAAAAAAGTGCCAAAATGAATTACTTTAGCACTTTTTTTGGTTTATTTTTTATTTTTTACTGATTCTTTTCAAAGTTATTATATCAAAATCAAAATCATTTTTTTCATTCTTAAAAAATGAGATTTTGCTTGTTTCTATATATTTTGAAGTGTCTATTTCAGGGAAAAAAGTGTCACCTTGTGTGTATGTGTGTACACGTGTAAAATAAATAACATCTATCAGATTTTTATCTAAACTTTGCTTATAAATTTCTCCTCCTCCAATCACAAAAATCTCATTTTGAGCGTTATTTTGGGCATATTCTTTCGCTAAGGAAATAGCATTTTCCAAAGAATTGGTAAACTGACAATTTTCTATTTCTCCAAAATCTGCTAAATTATTCCGTAGTATACTTCTAGAGATAATAATATGCTGTCTTTTTGGGAGTGGTTTTGGAAACGTCTCAAAGGTTTTGCGCCCCATAATGATAGCGTGATGCAGGGTTTTTTCCTTAAAATTCTTCAAATCATCAGAAAGCCGCCAAGGCAAATTTTGTTCTTTTCCAATGACGTTGTTTTCACTTACGGCTACAATAATAGCGGTTTTTATGGTATTTTGCATTATGTTGTTTTTTTTGCAAATATGCAAAAAAAACATAACAAAAAAAAGCTATTCAAGTTGAGTAGCTTTTTTGATTTTTAAGGAATGCTCCAGTTTTACTATATCCATTATTTTTTTTGAGTGATTATTCACGAATAAAAAATACTTTTTGTATTCATTCACAATTCACAATTCACAATTATTTAGGCGTAATCACCATCTTTTGGTTTTAGGCTTTTGATGATAATCCTCACCAAATCAATAATTGCCCAGATGCCAAGTCCGCCAGCAGTAAGCAATTTCAAAATCCACATTGGGCTATAACCCAAATAAAGCCTATCAATGCCTAAAACACCCAAGAAAAGCGACAAAAGTAACGCAACTACCCAACTATTTCCCGCACTTTTGCGGATTTCTTTGCGGATTTGCTTACGCATTTCTCTGCGTTCTTTGCGTGTTTTTTTGGTTGGATTTTCTCTAAAATCCGTTGTAGCATTGGTAACCAAAGGCGTTGTTTCTGTAACAATATTTACTATTTTTTCAGGAAGAACCACGTTGGTAGATGTAGCCACAGGCGCACCTGCAAAAGCTGTTTCAGCAGCCAAAACTGCCACCAGAGATAAAATAAAGACTTTTTTCATAAAGTTATGTAACTTTAAAAGGTTAGAAAATTTGTTAAATGTTCAAAAGAATATCTTTTTGAACATTACAAACTTACAAAAGTCTTATCTTTGGTTTACTTCATACTTTGGAGTAAAATAAATATTTCTTCTAATGCCACTTCTAATACCAAAACACGTTCTAATTGGTCTATTGAGCTTATTTCTAAAAAATTCAAAATCTTATTTTCAGAATTGACACTTAAACTTTGCGTTTGTTTGAAACTTGGCAAAGCAAAAAAACGAGCTACAGAGTTGCTATCCCAGTCCATTATTTCGGATAAGGTTTTGCAGTGTTTGTACTCTACTTCATCTAGTTTTATATCAAGAAAAGTTGCATATTGCTTGTTTTGAGTAGCTTTTTTGAGGATTTTCTCTAAAAGTTTTTTACGGATTTTGGGAGATAGCATAGACATCTTTGATTAGGTTTACAAAGTGAGCAAATTTGTAGTAATATCTACTTCATTGTTTGGAGTAAGATTTTTTGGAGAAATTTGATAAAGTCCTCCACGCCCCACAAATTTGTCATAATTTGCTTGATTTTGTGCTAATGCGGTTTCCAAACCAATTTCTAAAATTGGTTTTCCGTATTCGTGTGTGCCGTTGAGGTTGTCAAAAAAACGTCCTGCGGGGTCTATCATCAAATATGAGCCTTTGATGTGGTCGTTTGTTTCTGGTACAAAATCCAATATTTTTCTATCAGAAATACTTTGGTGTTTTTGGATAAATTGCGCAAACTGACTATCAGAGATAACAAAATCAATGATTTTGTTATCATTTTGACCTATGATAGGCAAAACTTGCAAGATTTTCCAGCGTTTGGGGTTTGCCTGCTGAATAAAATCTGTAAAGTCTTCTTCAAAATTAAACTGATTCACCACAGTATTTATTTTGAGAGAAAAACCGTAGTCGTGAATAATCCTAATTATTCTCAAATAGTCTTCTTTGAGAATAACTTTTGTGCCTGCAACGGCTCTTCCTGTGTGTAGGTTGGTGTGTGCGTGCAGACTGTCAATGCTTAGGGCAAACCAGTCAAGGAAAGGGCAGAAACCAGATAAATATTTTTCACCATCTTTTTGGGCAAGTTTTGCGCCATTGCTAACGACACACGTAGCCAAACCATAACTTTTAGCCATTTTTACAAGGTCTAAAAGCCAAGGGCAAAGCGTAGGCTCACCACCTACAAAGGTGATTTTTTGGAAAAGCTGACTTTCTCCCAAAAGTTGGACGAGGCGCAAAGCCTCCTCTTTTGGAAGATGTCCCTTTGGTAAATTTTGTTTTACGTCTTGGAAAGTCGCAAAACAGAAGCCACAGCGCATATTGCACGGCTCCCACAAATGGAAATTGATGGTTGAGATTGGGTTGGTTTTCATTGGGAAAAATTGATTAAGTGAATTCAACGAATTCACACAATTTTTAATTTGAAAACACCAAATTTTCAACTAAAATGCTTTTGGCAATTTTATTTCATACTTTCCTATTTTAGTTGAATAATATTCAATTTTTCTACTAAAATTATCTAAATAACCAAAAATACTATTATTATCCAAATGGTTAATAAGTTCTTTAAGAGTTTTATTTTTTGGGTCTTTCCAAAGAGATAACTCTACAGAAAATTTGGGTAAATCCTCTATATTTCTCTGCTTTTCAGCTCTTTTCTCAAAATTTTCTAAAAATTCATCTTTACTACTAAACAAAAACTTTTCATTGTCAAGTAATAAAATTTGTAACTCTAACAAGTTTACTTTCTTAAATCTGTTAAATTCTTCTCCATCAAAATCAAATGAGTTAGAAATACTATAAGATTTGATATTTTCAATATCAATTTTAAAAGTTGCAGGTAACCCAAATTTCTCACGAATTACATTAGGATTATCTTTGATAAAGGCTCTAATTGCAGGTATTTGCTCTTCTGACGCTATCTCTTTTATTTTATCATTTACCCAATTATTCCGCTTTTTTATATCATTACGAATATTAGTACTTTTCAACTCAAAATGAATACCTGTATAATCCTTATCAAAGGCAAAAATATCCATATCTCCTTGTTTTTCTCTTCCTTTTTTTGCGTTCTTAAGTTTTATATTTTTGTCTTTATCTTGACAAACATAAAAATCAGCATTTTTGAGTAGTTGGTTATAATAATCTTCTATTTGTGTTGAAAAAATATTGTTAAATGTTATCCATTCTTTATCCATAAGGCTTTCAAAAAGCATTTCTGAAATACTCGTATTAGCCCACAAAGTAGGATACCAAATTATTTTATTATCAATTTGAAAAATAGGCTGAAATTGTAGCCTGCTTTTTTCTTGGGCTTGATAAGTAAATATTTCAAGAAAATGCTCCATAATTTGGTGAATAATAGGATAATCTGTTCGTCCTAAAGCATCTGCAATGCGGCAAAAGAAATCTAACTTATCAAATTCAACAAAATAAATATTATCCTCTGTTTCTGGAATGACAGAACCTGAGTTGCTTAAAAGAGAATCAGTACTGAATAACCAATGATTTCTCTCTACACTAAATTTGGATATTCTTTTAATAATAATTCCTATTTCAATGATTGTAGAAATATCTAATTTAACTGAATTTAAGCAAGTTATTTCTAATTCATTTGATTTATTATTTAATAAATGATAATTCTGAAATATAGCCAATTCTAAAACATAATCAGCCTCAAAAATCAAAGGGCAATATGATTTTTTTATTAGCTTATATATGTCAAATTCAGGTTTATAATCAGTCATACTATACAGAAAATTCTTTCTTTCTTGTTTTAATTGCTCACTATTAAAAGAATTTTCTGTCAATTTTTTAAAATAGTTTCCCTTTGCTACAACTTTTGCTGCTGCTATTCTTTCATTAAAATATGTTTCTTCTTGTGTTGCTGTTGGAGTGAGTTTTATTTCTTTGTTGTTGATTTGATAATTCCATTCATCAGATATAATAAAATCAATAAAACTATGTAGGTTTTCAATTTGATTTAGTTTTTCCAAAA
>JAYVHJ010000052.1:0-10403 GCA_043771315.1 Raineyaceae bacterium | reverse complement strand
GTTTGGAAAGCAGTGTTTCTTTGCAGGAGCTTACCAAATTGTGCCAAGAAATCACAGGAAATATTATTCCAATTCATCAGACAAAAGAAAACAGACAAGCTGACATTCCTGTTTATATCACGGATAATACTAAAATAACGGAACTCACAGGCTGGAAACCGCAATTTGCACCAAAAGAAATTTTATTGGACATCTTTAAATGGATAAAAGAAAATGAGAAAATTGTGAAAATGTTTTTGAACTAACACAATAGAAAATTACTCAAAAATTATTACATTTGCGGGAGAATGTTAGAAAACTAACATCAATAGCATCAAAATATAGAAAATGGAAAATATAGAAAATGCAAGCATAGACTACACAAGGCATTACCAAAATTGGCACGCTGACACGCCAGAACATACAAAAAAGGTAATCTTATTTTATAAGGAAAATATTTTAAAAGAATTTCCCACAAATAAAGAAAGCAATATATTAGAAATTGGTTGCGGAATGGGCTTTTTATTACTTGCATTGCAAGAAAGTGGCTATAAAAATGTCAAAGGTATTGATGTTGATAAAGGGCAAGTGGCTTCTTGTCAGAAAAAAGGCTTAATGGTTGATTTAGTGGAAGATAGCATTGATTATCTTCAAAAAAATAAAGATACTTTTGATACAATTGTTGCTTTTGATGTCTTGGAACATATTCCGCCCGCTTTTCAAATAGCTTTCACAAAGGCTATTTATGAGGCACTAAAAAAAGAAGGTGTATTTTTAGCTACTGTACCTAATGCTAGCTCTTTTTTGGCATCTCGTAATAGGTACATTGACTACACGCATTATGTAACTTTTAGCGAAATTAGTTTAGATTTTGTGCTTTATAATGGTGGTTTTAAAGATATTGATATTCAAGAAATGGATCATGTCCGTTTTTCTTTGTCGCCTGCAAGATTTTTACATTGGTTATTACTAAAATATGTACGACTATCCAGACGTATCACTTTTATTGCAGAACTTGGCTTCAAACAAGCCCTAAAAGTCCCTTTATCTTTTAATTTGATGTCAAAAGCTCGTAAATAACCATAAATAATTTATAGACATTTGTAAAATATTTATGCGTTTGAAAAATTATATTCATCAATATAAAGCGGTTTTTAAAAATATAACGGCATTAGCAGCTATCCAAGGCACTAATTTCGTACTTCCTTTGCTTACTATTCCTTATGTGATAATGACAGTAGGAGAAGTGAAATTTGGTATTATTACATTTGCACAATCTTTTTTTTCGTATCTTTTGTATTTGGTAGATTATGGCTTCAATATTACAACAACAAGGGAAATAAGTCTTAGAAAAGAGGATAAGAACCATATTAGTCACGTTGTGAGTGATGTTTTGAGCGTGAAAATCTTGCTTTTGGTTATTGCTTTTGTTTTATTGCTTATTTTGGTATATTTTGTACCAATGTTTCAAAAAGACGCTAAAATGTATTACTTGGGCTTTTTGTTGGTTTTGGGACAGGCGTTTGTTCCTTTGTGGTTTTATCAAGGGATTGAAAAGATGCAATACCTTACTTATGCCAATGTTTTTGGGAAGGCTTTTTTTACTGTTTTAATCTTTATTTTGATAAAATCTCCTGCGGATTATGTGTATGTGTTGCCCTTGTATGCAATGGGTAACCTTATTTCTGGGTTTTTGGGAGTTTATTGGATGTTTGGAAAATTTGAGATTTCTTGGAAAACGCCTACAAAAGCAACTATTATTTACCAATTACAATCAAATTGGTATCCTTTTGTGGCTAATTTTTCTATCAATTCTTATATTAGTGCCAACGTGATTATATTGCGTCTTGTAACAAATAACGAGGTATTAGTGGGTTATTACAGCATTGCGGATAGAATTATCAATGCGTTGAAGCAATTATTAGTAGTGTTTTTTCAAGCAACTTATCCAATGGCGTGCAGAGTGGCACAAAAAAGTCATCAAGAATTGCTTGACTTTTTCAAAAAAATGGCTTTTCCCTTCTGCTTTACCGTTCTATTGGGAAGTATTGGTTTGTTTTTCTTTTCTGATAAAATAACTATTTTACTAACTAAAAAATATACTCAAGAAGTGAGCTATTTGATAAAAATGTTGAGTGTTACACTTGTAATTGTGAGCCTAAATATTCCTGCTTATCAGACTCTTTTGGCTTATAATTATCAAAAAAGTTATTTAAAAGTATTTATTATAGGTTCTTTGTTGAATGTTATGCTTAATTTTGTGTTCACTTCTATTTGGAGTATTTATGGAACAGCTCTAGCTGTTATTTTAACAGAGATTTTTATTACCGCAGGCTTATATATTGCTCTACGGATTTCAAATTATAAGCATAAAATTATATGAATATTTGTGTAATAACTGTTACTTATGGTAACAGATTTCATCTTTTAGAGAAGGTTTTAGATGCACTTATTCAAGACGAAATAAAAAAAATTATTATTATTGACAATGGAAGTAGTGTAGAAAGTAACCAAAAAATGCAAGACTATGCCCAAAAATCATCTAAAAACATACAAATAACTCCAATTGGTTACAATGCAGGTTCTGCAAAAGGTTTCAAAATGGGGTTGGAAAAAGCACTTGAAATTCCAGAAACAGAAACTCCCTTTTTTTGGATTTTAGATGATGATAACCTTCCACAAGCAGATACACTTGAAGTTTTATTAAAATTTTGGAAAGAACTCACCAACACAGAAAACTACCGTAAAACTGCCTTACTTGCCAATAGAGTAGATAGGAAAAATTTTGTAGCTACGCTGATTACACAAAATCCTGATGATATTCTGACTCGTAAAAACAGTTTTATGGGTTTTCATTGGGCGAATATCTGGGAACTTTTGTATGAAAGAATAATGAAAAAAGATTTTAAAAATATAGAAAAAGAAAAATATCAAAATTTGCCATTGTTCACAAAAATATCTGCTGCGCCTTATGGAGGTTTATTTTTTCATAGAGATTTGTTGAAAACGACTGCTTTGCCAGACGAAAAATATGTTTTATATTGTGATGATTTTGCTTTTACTTTGCCTATTACAAGAAGTGGAGGCACTATTTGGTTTATCAAAGATAGTATTTTGGAAGATGTAGAAAGGTCAGTTTACTTGCCAAAAAAGAAAAAGTGGTTACATCATTTGTTGTTTGAGGCAAAAGAGGCACAAGCGTATTACGCATTAAGAAATATGGTCTATTTTCCGTTGAATACGCAACAAAATACAAATAAATTCACATGTTTCGTTAATAAATGTTCTTTGTTTTTTATGCTTTCTATAATGGCGTTGTTGCGTGGCGAGCTGGGTAAATTAGCTATTTTGTGGGAAGCAAATAATGATGCTGTCAATGGCAAAATGGGTGTTAATCCAAAATATGTGCTTTGAAAAAAGTGTAAGATTCATTTGAAAAGATAAAAATAAACTTTAAAATTAAAACATTTATAATATCTTTACAGAATAATTGTGCTTACTATACAGCAATTTATAAAAATAAATATTTTAAAAAATAAAAATATGTTTAAAAAATTCAGAATATTTCTTGTAAGACAACTTATTGAACTAAATGAACACTTGATTTTTAATAAAAGACTTGTGAAGTTTTATAAAAAAACTTTTGGCAATAACTTAAGTGTAGTTATTGATGTTGGTGCAAACTTAGGACAGACAATAGATATTGTATTAAAAATCAATCCTAATTGTAAAATTTATGCCTTTGAGCCTAACACCGTCTTATTTGAAAAATTATGTAAAAAATACGAAAAAAAAATTAAATATTCATTTATTCAAAATGGGTATAAGTAACGAAGTTGGTACAAAAACTTTTCACGAAAACGTGTTACATTCTACTTCTACACTTGAAAATATAAATATAGATTCAAAATATCTACATAGAAAATCAGCAATTTTAGGCGTTAAACCTGAAAATATTACCAAAGAAAGTTATAGCATAAATGTTACAAAACTTTCTACTTTTATAAAAGATAATTGTGCAAATGAAAACATAGATTTACTAAAAATAGATACAGAAGGTCACGAATATTCTTGTTTGCTAGGATTATTTGACAACGAGAAAAATGTCAATATCAAATATTTGCAATTAGAAAGTCATAATGATGATATGTATCACAATACAAAATCTTTTTCTGAAATTTCAGATTTATTAAAAGAAAATAATTTTGAACTTGCAGAAAAAATAAAACACTGATTTGGCAATATATATGAAGTGTTATTTGTACATAAGGGGTAATAGTGTTTTCTAAATCACTCTGAAATAATAAAGATAATAAAATGACTAAACTTTCCATCATCATTCCTGCCTATAACGAAGGCGCAACTATTCATCATATCTTCCAAAGGATTTAAACTAGTAGAAAAGTAAAAATGAATATCTTAATCCTTTTGCCACTTGCTACATTCTTTCTGTGTTTTCTAATCTTTTATAGAGATGAGAAAAACGTATTTGACACAAAAAACTCCCTAAGAATGAGTTTTTTGTTGAGTTTGGTCGTGATGGGTGTGCAAGTTTTGATTTCCACTGAAATTCTTAGCTTATTTAATGCTATTAACTTTTATGCAGTGCTTCTTTGGTGGATAGTGTCATTTAGTTGTCTTTTAGGAATTATTTTGAAAAATAACAAAAACAATAAACTCCAAAACATTAGATTTAAATATCATTTAACTTGCTGGAATACAAAAGATAAGCTATTTTTGATTTTATTAGTGGTAAGTCTTTTATTTTTGTTATTGAATGCCATTCTTACTGCACCCAACAACTGGGACGGACTGGTTTATCATCTTCCAAAAGTGATGCATTGGATACAAAATCAAAACCTAGATTATTATGCCACGCATATAGAGAGCCAAGTTTCTTTGCAGGGTTTTGCGGAATATATTATTTTACATACTTTTTTGCTTACTGGTGATGATTATTTTGCCAATTCAGTACAATGGCTTTCAATGCTTGGAAGCCTTGTGGCGGTTTCCAAAATAGCACAATATTTGGGTGCGTCTATTAAAGGGCAATTACTGGTTGCTTTTTTGCTATTAACTACACCCATAGCACTACATCAAGCCACTTCCATACAAAATGACTTGGTGGCAACTGTTTGGGTACTTATTACATATCTATTTTTCTTCAAATTTAAAGAAAATTTCTTTTGGAAATGGTCAATAATAATAGGTGTCAGTATGGCAATGGCTTTACTCACAAAAAGCACTTCTTATATCTACCTTCTCCCAATAGTGATTTATGTTATATTTCTTCTTATTAAAAACAAATCTCCAAAAGTATTATATGCAGGATTTATCATTAGTTTGCTTGTGATTACGCTTAATATAGGTTATTATGTGCGTAATATACTATTGTGTGGTAGTATTGTGTATTTACATAAAGACGGTGTAGTGACACCAGTAGGCAAACTCCTTGATGCAAAGGTAGCATTGAGCAATATTACCAAAAATGTTATTTTTAATTTTAGTACACCTTTTTATGAAACAAACCATTTTTTTGATAATGTTGCCCGTGGTACGCATAAGTTGCTAGAAATAGACATAAATGATATTACCACTAGCTTTGGAGCTTTTGAAATGATTGGTGATGCTAGATTGTATTCGCAAGATTATGCTGCAAATCCCCTGCAAATGCTCTTTTTTTTCATAATGTTACCCTTAATTTATATTTTTAGAGAAAAATTTAGCAAAGATTTTTTCCTGTTATTTTTTATGGGAATAGCAGGGAGTACCTTGGTTATATTTCTGCTTAAATGGCAACCTTTTAGCACACGTTTTCAAGTACCTTTTTGGGCTATTATAGCTACTACATTTGCCGTAATGGCAGATAAATTATTACACAGAAAGGCGTTACCCATATTAATACTACTATTATGGACTATTGGAAGTCATTATCTGTATTATGATGTTAATTTAAGATTCAAAGAAGATAAAAATATTTTCAATACGCAAAGAGAGGAGATAAGTGCTTCTTTTCGTGGGGAAAGAGGGCTACTGTATGTAAAATTAGTAAATGAATTAGCGGAAAGAATTAGCAAAAATAAGTGCCTAAAATTCAGCCTAATTACTGGCAATGATGATTGGGAATATTATCTTTGGACGCTATTGCATAAAAAAGACTTAAGACCTATTATCAAAGCAACACAAGTAAAAAATATTACGGCTACACTAGAGGATAAAACATTTAAGCCTTGTATTTTAATACAAATTGAAAGTGATAAAAATTCTTTCACTTTTAAAGAAATAAACCAAAAGTAAATAAGGATAAGTGCTAAGACTAAATAGTTTTTATCAATTCTTTTTCTTGTTTCTTTCTTTCTCTTCTATGTAGTAAGGCACAATATGCTTGTAGATAATGTAAGCTAGTGGTAGTTTTTCATTTCGGGCAATACCCTCTAGATATTGCTTTGTTTCATTAGGTTGTTGCGCATTTGCTAAACCGCCATCTAGCTCGGGAATTGAACTTTTGATACTTCCATCTTCAAAAATAGTGATACTATCTCCTTGATAGTTTGGTAACGCCTTTATAAGTGTTTTTATTTCATTGACAGTATATTTTAGCTTGTTTTTTTTGCCATCCACTACCATAGACTGCTCCTTTAACAGCCTGTTTTCATATATATTGATAATACTTACTATTCCAATAATGAGTATTACAATAATGCTTACCAAAAAAATACGTTCTTTCATTGCCATTTTGCTTAATAATTTTATTTTATACTCAAAACTACAAAAAATATGTAAATACACAAAATATAGTTTCTTTCTGTAAAGTCATAAAAAAATTAGTTGATATTCGTTTTTGTGATTAGGCTTTTAACTGATATCTAATGATTTTATTGGAAAAATGAAAAAATAAATTTGAAAATTAAAACATTTATATTAACTTTGCAGAATAATTATAGCTCCTTTTATTTTTTAATATACTCTTAAGTAATGAGACCTATTAAAACGGATATTAAGAATTAATTTAATCTTTTGATAATCAATGTTTTATAAAATATCTGTAATTATCCCATTTAATAAGGCTTGTTACTTATACGTTCCATAGATATGACTTACAGTTATTAGCATTAAATTTTTTCAGGGTTTTTAATACAAATACATTTTATTCAATCAATTTTTTATTACATCTAATTTTAAATAATATAATGAAAATACTATATAGTTTATTACTAATTTGCAGCTTTCTAAATGTGGCTTTTTCACAGCAATGTAACATAAACATAATAAATGCAGTAAAAACAAGTCCACAATCTTATGTAGGTTTATACAATAGCTCTATTTCTAACCTCCGAATATTTAACCCAAATGGATATTGTATAAGACTTACAAACTGTCATAACGTTACTATTTATAATTGCATATTAGGACCCTCAATAGGAGAAGGAATTCTGCTAGAAAATTGTTCTAATATAGTCATACTAAACTGTAGTTTTGAAAAAAATATAGCCTCCATTTATGCTATTAATAGTACAAATGTAAAAATAAATTATAATAAATTTTTAAATCCATATGACACTTCACAAAGTGGTCAACATGTAAGAGGGCAATATGTACAGTTTAATAATGTTACTGGTGCAGGGAATGAAATTATAGGCAATATGGGAGAGTGTGTAGAGGGAAATTGTAAAGCAGAAGATTTAATAAATATTTTTGCATCAACAGGAACGGCAAGTAGCCCTATAATCATTAAAGATAATAAATTTAGAGGAGGTGCTGGCAGATTAAATCCTAATTCTAGTGGTGGTATTATGGTTGGAGATGGTGGTGGTAGTAATATACTGGTAGAAAATAATATACTGGTAAATCCTGGTCAATATGGTGTCGCAATAGCATCAGGTAGTAATATTAGACTTAATAATAATCTAATATATGCTAAACAAACTTCTTTCACTAACGTAGGAATGTATATTTGGAATCAATATAATAATTTCTGTGGAAATAACATAATTGAAAATAATAGAGTGAATTGGATTAATAGTACAGGCACTTCAAATCCCTTTTGGAATGGGGGTAATTGTGCTAATGTTATTTTGACTAATAACATATTTGGGGACTTAAACTTACAAGAAAATATTCTTTCAGATAGACTTGTGTGCCCTGATATAATGTTACACTATAAGTTTGGAGGTAATAGTCTTTTTGGAGGTAATACTATTGATAATAGTGGTAGTGAGTTACATGGCAGAGTTATAGGTAGGAGTAGATACACTACTAGTGGTGCTTTGCAATTTGGTGGAGCGACATTGGTATCTGTACCAATTTCAACTTGGTTAAAACCCAGTTCTCATAATTTCACTGTTTCTGCTTGGATAAACCCAAATAGTCTTACTGATATTATGACAATAGCATGTTCCCAAGATGGAGATGGTTGGAATGATGGTTGGAGAATTATTATAGATAAAGGGAATTTGAATGCTAGACTAATTACAGATAATGGAATAGCAGATATTACAGCATCTGGAGGAGTGTTATTAAATGACTGGAATCATGTTAGTTTTACGTATGACGGTAAATTTTTAAGACTTTACTTAAATGGAGTATTGAGAAACATAAGTAATGCATCTGGAAATGTAAAATACAACAGTAGCAGAAATATGACACTAGGATACAGTGATGGACAAAATTACTTTTATAAAGGTTTAATAGGAGACTATAAATTTTATAGAGGAGTTTTAACAGATAATGAAATAATGAATGATTATTATACGAGTACTTATAAATTATCTTTAAACAACATACATAGTAATAGTATTACTACGTATAGCAAGTCTGTAAGTAGTAATTTTGGAGAGAAAAATGCACCTACATTAGAAATTTTTCCTAATCCAACGACACAAGATAATATTGGTTTGGCACTTTACGGAGAAAAAGAAGAAAATTATCAAGTAAGTATTAGTAATATGGAAGGAAAAATCATTTTCCTTCAAAACATTAAAACAGACTTTTATGGCAATTATAAAGCCTTTTTGGCAATGGAAATAACACTTGCACAAGGTATATATGTAATGAAGGCGGTTTCTGAAAATAATGTTTTTGTGAAAAAAATAATTATTAAATAGAGATCATAAAGTTTAGTTTTAAAAAATCTTAGTTTCAAGTAATTATAAAAATCTATTCTTTATGTCAATATTTAGTTTTGCAGATAGTAGCAACCCAGAATCTTACAGCTACAAAGCCCGTAAAAAACGCTTTGATTGGTTTGTAGAAAAAACACAACTCAAGCCAACAGATAAAATATTAGATGTTGGTGGCGCAGAAAGCACTTGGATTGGTACAGGCTACGAAAAAAATGTAACACTTCTTAATATTGGTTTCCCACCAGTACAAAATCCTGATTTCCAATATATTACGTGTAGTGCTTGTGATATGAAAGATATTAAAGATAAGCAATTTGATGTGGTTTTTTCAAATAGTGTGATAGAACACGTAGGAAAAGGCAATGAACAAGCAGATTTTGCCAAAGAAGTAAAAAGAGTATCAAATAGATATTGGGTGCAAACACCTAATAAACATTTTCCGCTGGAACCACATTTTTTGTTTCCATTTTTCCAATATTTCCCAGAAAAAATGCAATTATGGGTGGGTATGAATTGGAAATTCTCGCACCTAAAAAGACACAATGAGAATATCCCAGATGAATTATCTCGTTTGAAATTACTAAGTAAATCTGAATTTTCTAAGTTGTTTTCAGAGGCAACTATGCTAGATGAAGGTTTTATGGGGCTTACAAAAAGTCTTATTGCCTATAAAGTCTAAGCAACACCAAAAAATAAAAACACCTTATACAATGAAAAAATTATTATTACTATTTTCAATTTTATTACTATTTTTCCATACGCATACTCACGCTCAAGCCCGTCTAGTATTTGCGGGAGATGCTTTTATGGTCATCAAAAATAATGCAGTACTTGTGGTGGATAATCCTAGCACAAATGGCAGGTGTTCCTAATTCCCAGTTTGTGATAGACCGTTTTTGGCGTATTGATGCTAACGGTTACACACAAAAACCAACACCAGATATTAGATTTGGGTATGCAGAGAACGAGTGGAGCATTGCCAATAATACCATAATGGAAAGTGATTTGGTGGCGCAATACTTTGATACTGGCACAAATGATTGGAGTACCACTTTTGGTAGTCCAAATACTGCATCAAATACTATGTTTGGTGTAAATATCACACCAAGCTAGTTTTTTAAGAGTTGGACGCTTTCTTCTATAGTTTCTCCTTTGCCTGTAGAGCTTTTGTATTTTTCTGCAAAAGAGAAAAATCAGCAGGCATTTTTGTCGTGGCAAACAAGCGCAGAAGTGAATACACAATATTTTGAAGTAGAACGTAGCACTAATGCAAAAGATTTTACTAAAATTGGGGTTGTAAGT
>JAYVHJ010000051.1:0-3066 GCA_043771315.1 Raineyaceae bacterium | reverse complement strand
TTTAGCAACCAAAATAATGATTGCTATTGTTACCCCTGCGTATGTGTTGTCTGCTGATGCAGTAGAGGAAATTAGCATTTTTTGTAATAATCAACTACAAAATAATTATCTTCAAAATGCGGATACACAATTATTTAAGGTACAAAAAGAAAACGTCAAGGTAGAAAATGAACCTACACAATTACGTGGAATGTTGGCGTATGATTTTGACGAAGTAGTGCAAGAAACGCCAGAGTATTGGTCGTTGATGATAGATTTGGCGTATGATGTGGCAGATTTTTTGACAAAAAAACAACCTGAAACCATAGAAAATACAGTTAAAAGTAAGTGTATTTATTTGTCTGAAAGTAGTTTGGATTTGATTATTGAACGAAATATCATTAGGCGTGAGTTGCGCAATATGGGTTATACCGTTTTGCCTAATACAGCCTTTCCACACAACCAAAAAGAGTTAGAAATCAACATAAAAAATGAACTAAATCAGTCAATTTTGGCAATTCATTTATTTGGAAATGATTTTGGAGACGAACTAGAAGGTAGTGAGGACTCTATTATGAGCCTTCAAAACCGTTTTTCTAACGAAAAAAGTATGTTTATTGCCTCTGGTGCAGAAATTAATAATAATAATTTTTCTAGGGTGCTTTGGCTTGCTCCAAACCTTGTTTATCAGTCAGAAAAACAGAAAATTTTTGTAGATAATTTAAGGCAAAATGCAGATAATCTGGAAGGAGCAGAGCTTTTGGAAGTACCTTTGGAGGACTTGAAAGTAGCTGTTAGGCGTATTTTGACAGAAAAAAATACTGTTATTCCGCAACATAATTTTAATGCTCAAAAATCTATTTATTTGATTTACGACAAAGCAGATGAGGCAAGAATAGACCAAATTACCACCTATTGTAAAAATGCTAATTTGGAAATTTTGCGCCCTATTTTTGAAGGGAATTTGTTAGATATTCGTAGAAATCATATCAATAACCTTGTTCAGGGAGATATAGCACTGATTTTTAGCCACGATACCACACCAGAATGGACAAAAATGAAACTTCTTGATTTGCTAAAATCTCACGGTTTTGGACGAAAAAAAGAATGGAAATCTAGGTTTTTACTGACAGAAACGTTGCCTACTCTTCCTAATAACAAACTTATTAGCAATGTTCAAATCCTAGAAAATGATTTCGGATTAGAAGCAAAGTTGCAAGAAATTTTTTAAAGACTGACTAAGATTTTAAGGATTAAGGGATTTTAGGATTTAATACAGATGTTGTTTGTCTATTCACAAGCAACATCTTCTCTTTTTATATTCATTCATCACTCATAATTCATAACTTATAATTCATAATTCATAATTAAACTATTCTTTTGCTATTGACTTTAATTTGAGAGCCTTCCGCCAAAAAAACAGAAGTTGGTTTTATGTCTTGCAAAAACTTAAAATCTTCTCCATAAATCCGTGCAAAATCAACATCAATAAAATACTCTTTTACTTTATAAATATCCCACTTTGGGTGTTCTACGCCATATTCTGATGTTTTTTTGTCATTAAATTTGGTATAACCCCAATAATGTTCTGTGATAAATTCTTCTTCACTTTCTTCTTCTATTTTGGTAAGTTGATTTTCTGCAATTACTTTTAGGGAATGCCATTTGTCTTTTTTCCAGCTGTATTCTACTGACAATGAGTCTTTTGTGGTTTCCCAAAAATGTTTCATAGGCATTGTTTCATAATGCTCTCTATAAAGTGTATTTGCCACAAGTGAGAGCATTACTTTGGGTACAATTTCTTTGATAAAAACAACTCCACGTCTCCATTCGTCACCTTCTTTATAGCGCACATAAAAACGCAAATTTACTTCTTCAAAGTTGATATGAAAAGGTATTTTCATTCCTAACATCTTGGTATTGAGGAACATAAAGCCAACTAAACTTACATAACAATTTCCATTCCAATAATCAATTTCAGTATTATGGGGTACATATTTCTGTAATATTTTTGCATCAATGGCATAATTTGCCATTAAGAGTTTGCGCCATTCAGCGTCTAAAAATGTTGTTGCCATCTTTTTTAGGTACGAAGTTAGAGGTACGAGGTACGAAATTTGAAGATTGATATATTTTTACGACAAATAATGTATTTAATTCGTACTTCCAACTTCAAACCTCGTACCTTAAAGTGTTATTCCCCAAACGAGTATATCATCTCGTTGGTCTGTATTACGTTGATGTTTATCTAATTCTGTTTCTAATTGCTTTAATTGGTAATTCATAGGTTTTCCTGCAAAAGAGGAAAGCAAATATTTAAACTTTGATTCTCCTAATTTCACTCTTTCTAGGTCATTTTGGTCTGTAAAACCATCAGAAGTAAGATAAATACAACTTCCTTTTTTTAGATGTATGATGTGGTCATTAAATTTTGCACCTTCATATTGTGAACCACCAATGGATTTTCTATCACCTTTCATTACAAATACTTGATTACTATCATTTTCTGTGTAATAAAGTGGACGTTTTGCGCCTGAAAAAGTAATTTTTGTTGTTCCATTTTCGTTGTCATTTGTATGATTCTCTGATTCAATAAGGCACATACATACGTCCATACCGTTTTGATTATTGGTTTCTTTTTGTCTTAAAAGGTTCTGTACTTCCCAATTAAGGCGTTCTAATATCTCTGCTGGGCTAGTAATCTTATAAACATCTATCAATTTGTCTAGCATCATTTTGCCAATAAGACTCATAAAAGCACCAGGCACACCGTGACCTGTGCAATCTACGGCAGCCACAATGATTTTATTGTTCACAACACCCATCCAGTAAAAATCACCAGAAACCACGTCTTTTGGTCTGTAAATTACAAAATAATCTGCAAAAAGTGCTTTCATTTGCCTTTCATAAGGTAAGATAGCCTGCTGAATGGTGCGTGCTACACTGATACTTTGCGACACTTTCTCATTCTGAACGCCTAGTTCTCTATTTTTGTTTTCAATAAAATCTCTTTGAGATAAAATCTCTTCTCTTTGCTGATACAATTCTTCATTTTGCACCAAAATTTCATCTTGCTTTTCTTGCAGT
>JAYVHJ010000050.1:0-6749 GCA_043771315.1 Raineyaceae bacterium | reverse complement strand
GCTTTTCCGTTTTGCTTTTTTTGGTCAGGGCGCATTTGAATGGTGGCATATTTTGTATAGTGGTAGTGTGAGTGTACTTTTGCTTATTTTTGGCTTGATGCTATTTCATAAAGTTGAAAAAACTTTTATGGATACAGTTTAAGGCTTAAAAGGTTTTGCAAATCAATTTTCTCCAAAAACAAAAATAACCTATCATTTGCTTTTGATAGGTTATTTTTTATTGATAAAAATTTATTTTATTTCAACGGATTAGCTAAAATTAGTGTTCCTTCTCCACCATATTTCATAATGGGCAAATATTGGTTATCATTTTTTCCTTTTGGATAATATAAACCTCTAAAAGTATTTTTCATTTCTGGTGCATTTTCTAGTTCTTTCTCAAAATCAGAAAGCCCATTTTTATACACCAAAGGCACAAATGAGCGCATAATATCATAGGCATAATACGCATAAATGGAAGGCGTAAGCATATTCACCTCTGCACGAATTTTATAAATTTGCAAATTAAATGCTTTTTTAAATTTTCCGCCATCTTTGCTCAAATTTACGTAATCTGGTTGCATAAAATACAAATTCTTACGTGAGAGTTTTTCAGAACTCAAAGACTGAAAATTTTTCCATAAAGCAGGCACAATCACAGGTACTTTTGGATACATTTCTGCCATTTGTTTTAGTACTTCCTCTGCTACCGCTTGGCTTGCGCTAGATACAAAAACGTAACCCAAAGTAGTGCTATCTGTTGCTGCAAGCACTTTTTGTATATTTGCTATGCTAGAAAGTCCTATTTTTTGCATTGCAATTATTTTGCCTTTTTGGTTTTCTACCCCTTGTTTGTGGTTGTTTACAAGCGTGTTATCTTCTGGTGTATCACTATAAAAAATGATACCATTATTTAGTTTAAAGGCTTTTGCGGCATATTCTCCTGATTGTACGCCTTGCGTGGTAGAAGTGGAAGTAAAAAAATATGCTTTTTTATATTCCAAATATTTCTCATTCATACGCATTGGGTTGATAATCAAGATGTCTTTTTCTTTGGCAATCTCCAAAGCACGCTCAAAATCATCATCAAAAATAGGACCTACGAACACATCTATTCTATTAAATTCCCCTTTTTTGTGCATATATGTAAGTGTATCAGGGTTATGGCGTATATCATACGCAATTATTTTGGTAAAAACGCCTGTCGTATCAAGGTGGCGTTTGGCTATGCGCATAGCTTGATACATATTAAGAGAAGTATTAGAAAGGTCATCTTTTTCACCTTTTTTAGTGGCAGTTCTTTTCAAATCAAAAGGCAAAAATACGCCAATATGCAATGTATCACGCTTTTTGTTGGTTATTTTGTTCTCTTTTTCAGAACGTTCAAAACGAGTTTTAGAAGGTTTATCAATGTTGTATTTTTCTATGAGTTCGTTCATATAGTCAATATCTTTGATGCTTTCCGCTTCTTTTGCAAGTTTGTCTATCAAAACTTGAGCAGTCATTTTGTCGTTTGGATAAACAGCATTGATGTTTTTGAGTGTTTTTAGGTCTCTTTTGGTCATATAAAACCCTTTCATTTCACTTGCCTCGTTGGAAAGTTCAATGTCTTTCATTTTATCCAAAAAATCAAAAGCAATATTATCTTCTTTTTTTTCAAAGGAAATATTAGCTAAAAGATAAAAAACTTCATCTTTCTTTTGATAATCAGGAAATTGCGTGAGCAAATTATTCAAAGATTTTTCTGCGTCAGGAAAATTTTTGTCTTTGAAGGAAGTCAAACCATAAAAATAATAGCTGTTTTCTACAAAATAATTATTTTTGTGTGGCTTTTGAAGTTCCAAAAAAAGTGCTTTTGCAGGGCTGTAGTTGCCTTCTCTTAGGTATAATTTAGCTTGTTCGTGTCTTTTTTTGAATTCTTTGACAGATTGCGCCAGCAAATTAGTTGTTATATTTGCTCCAAAAAGCATTATAAACATCAGAAAGGTAATTTTTTTATTCATTATTTTGGTTTGTTTTTTCTTTTCCTTTAATACAATTTTTAAGCCACAATTTTTTTGCAAAGATAAATAATTTCACTTGCTGGAAGTGCATATCTTTTTATTTTTTCTGGTGACATTTCCATTGCAAAACGGTCTTCTACAACTGTAAAACCTGCTTTCTCCAATCTTTTTGCATAATCATTTCCAAAAACTCTTACGTGGTCTGCTTGCCCAAATGCTTTTTCTCTTTCACTTGCAGAAGTAATGCTTTTATCTTCATAAGTAATGGCTCTATTATTCTCTACTGGCGACTGAATAATAGCCCAACCATTAGGAGAAAGCACCCTGAAAATCTCACTCATAGCCTTAATATCATCTTCTACGTGCTCCATAACGTGATTACAAAACACAATATCAAAATGATTATCAGGGAAAGGAATTTGATGCACGTCCATTTTTACCTTTGCCAGTGGCGAGTCCAAATCTGCGGTAATATAAGTAAGATTTGGCATTTTTTCAAAAATATCTATAAAGCAATTTTCTGGTGCAATATGCAACAAATGATGTTTTGCAGTAAAAAAATCCGTTTTTTCTTTCAAATAAAGCCACATCAAACGGTGGCGTTCCAAAGATTGTGAGGAGGGACAAAGCGCATTTTCACGTGCATTGATGCGTCCATACGGCAAAAATTTGCGGTAGGTTTTGCCCGAAATAGGGCATTCTACGTTATTTCCGCTATAAAAAATACCCAATACTTTCAACGCAAAACCGCTTACAAGTTGTAGGTATTTGCGTGGTATATAACGGATTACAAAACTAATAATATATTTCATCTAAAAGTTGTGAGTTGTAAGTTTTCAGTTGTGAGTTAATACAATAAAAAATTCTGGTAGGCAGACTTTAATTCTAATAAAAGTTTGGTTGCCTTATTTTTTTCTAATATAAAAATACCTTTTTCGTATGTTTTCTTAGCTTTTTCTGTTTCTCCCAAACTCTCGTAAAGGTCAGCAAGATGATAGTAAGTACCTGCGTAATCTTCAAAATCATTGAGCAATCTTTCATAATACTCTAAAGCAAGCATATTTTCACCTATTGCTTTGTATTCTGTGGCTATGGCATAAATTAAAAAAGCATCTTCTTTATCATTAGAAAGCATTTCTAAAAGATTATCTAAACGGCTCATTTTGAATTATTTAAGGTCTTTTTAACTCCCATTTCCACAAAGTACCAATTTTGTTATTTTCTACTTCTTGTATTTTTTCAAAACCGCACTTTACCAAAACTCGTGTAGAAGCATTTACTTCCCCTAATGTGTGTGCTTGAATAATTTTTATTGCTTGAAATGAAAAGGCATTTTCTATTAAACCACTTGCAAGTTCTGTGGCAAGTCCTTTTTCTCTGTATTCTGCCATTATTTCGTAGCCAATTTCTATTATTCCATTTTCATTGGGTTTCCCTTTGTAACCACAAAGTCCAATAAGTTTGTTATCTACTTGATGAACAGGCAAATAACTCCACCAACCTTGCTCATCTACGCCTAAATTCAGTTTTTCTAATGAATGTTTTAAGGCACGTTCTCCAAATTGTGTCCAATTATTTGGAACAATTACACCAAGTAATTCTTCTAATGCTTTATTCCCAGTAATTCCCGCTTCTAATATTTGTTGATTAGCAGCAATTAAAAAGAGGTTTTTTGTTTTTATTCCTATATTCACAATTAAAAAAAATTATTTATTCACCACACCCATAGCACAAAATTTCTCAATTCTTTGCTCAATGCGTTTGTCTGCATCTATTTTATCTAATTTTTTAAACGTATCTACAATAGTTTTCTTAACAGTTGCAAAGATTTTAGAAGGATTAGTGTGCGCACCTCCAAGTGGCTCTTCAATAATGCCGTCAATTAGTTTATTTCCTAGCATATCTGTTGCCGTAAGTTTCAGAGATTCAGCGGCTTGCTCCTTATAATCTCTACTTCTCCACAAAATAGTAGAACAAGATTCAGGCGAAATAACAGAATACCAAGTATTTTCAAGCATCAAAACTTTGTCGCCAATTCCTATTCCTAATGCTCCCCCAGATGCTCCTTCACCAATAATAATGCAAATCACAGGCACACGCAACATAAACATTTCACGCAAATTTTTAGCTATTGCCTCACCTTGCCCACGTGCTTCCGCCTCAATGCCAGGAAATGCGCCAGGCGTATCAATAAAACAAACAATAGGCTTGCCAAATTTCTCTGCTAACTTCATCATTCTCATAGCTTTACGGTAGCCTTCTGGGTTAGGCATACCAAAATTACGGTATTGGCGTTGCTTGGTATTTCTACCTTTCTGCTGACCAATAAACATATAAGTTTGTTCAGCAATTTTGCCAAAACCGCCAATCATAGCCTTGTCGTCAGCAACAGTGCGGTCTCCGTGTAGTTCTCTAAATTCCTCACAAATATTTTCTATATAATCTAGGCTATAAGGACGTTCTGGGTGACGAGAAAGTTGCACACGTTGCCACGCAGTAAGATTTTGGAAGGTTTCTTTTTTGAGGTCAATAATTTTTTGCTCAAAAGATTGTATAGCCTCACTCAAATCTGAATTACTATCCGTGGCAATTTGGCGCATTTGTGCAAGTTTATTTTCTAGCTCTGCAATGGGTTGTTCAAAATCTAATAACATAGTATCAATTACGAATTACGAATTAAAAATTACGAATATACACAAGAACATATATTTTATATAATTCTTACGTAGTTGTTGTTTGTGTCTTCACAAACAACTATAAAATCATTTTCTTAAAAATTCTCTCTAATTTTTTCAGCTATTTCATTGAGTTCTTCTTTTGAAATAGTGATTTTTTTTCTAAAATCCATATCCGACATAGTGTTTATGGGGATAAGGTGAATATGTGCGTGAGGTACTTCTAAACCAATAATTGCCACGCCAATACGCTGACAAGTAATGGTTTTTTCTATTGCTTTTGCTACTTTTTTAGCAAAAATATGCATTCCTGCCAAAAGAGTATCATCTAAATCAAAAATATAATCAATCTCTATTTTAGGGACAACTAATGTATGTCCTTTTGCGCTGGGCGCAATATCCAAGAATGCAAAATAATGCTCGTCTTCTGCTATTTTATAGCAAGGAATGTCGCCCGCAATGATTTTAGAGAAAATTGTCATTTTTTGAGATTAAGAACGTGTAATATCAAGTATTTTAAATTCTAAAATACCTGCAGGAACAGTAATTTGGACAGTATCACCAATTTTTTTGCCCAAAAGTCCCTTTCCAATAGGTGAACTAACGGAGATTTTGCCTTCTTTGAGGTTTGCTTCTTCTTCAGCAACAAGTGTATAACTTACATCTGTTTTTGTTTTTTTATTTTTGAGTTTTACAGTGGCCAAAATAGCTACTTTTGAAGTGTCTATTGTGGATTCATCAACCAGACGAGCGTTGCCAAGTGTGCCTTCTAATTTGGCTATTTTAAGCTCCAAATGTCCTTGTGCATCTTTTGCAGCATCATATTCTGCATTTTCTGAAAGGTCGCCTTTATCACGAGCTTCTGCTATTTGCTTTGCAATGTCTGTGCGTCCTTTGGTTTTGAGGTCTTGAAGTTCTGCTTTTAGTTTTTCCAAACCTTCTTTGGTATAATACGAAATTTGACTCATTTTACCTGAAATTATATACCTGAAATTTAATAAGAAATTGTAATAAAGTTAATTTTAAACAATGAGGCGTACCTCAAACGACAAAAAAGAACGGTCTGATGAGAAGACCGTTCTGAATTGTCTGGATTGCTTTTGCAAAGTTAAAATTATTTCTCTGAAAATAAAAAAAACTTTGATTTTTATTTGTGAGGTAGCCCATAATTGTATCAAAAACAAAACTTTGAATAACTAACATTTTTTACTACCTTTGCACCCAATAACATACGCAAGACAATACACACACAATGATTAGTACAGAAAATATCACCCTACAATACGGTAAACGTGTTCTTTTTGAAGATGTAACAATAAAATTCGTCCCTGGCAACTGCTATGGGCTTATTGGCGCAAATGGCGCAGGAAAAACAACTTTTATGAAAATCCTTTCTGGTGAAATTGATGCCCAAAAAGGAAGAGTAAATATGACTCCAACCACTCGTTTATCTGTCCTAAAACAAAATCATTTTGAATTTGATGAGTTTACAGCACTAGAAACGGTCATTATGGGGCATACAAAACTCTACAAAATAATGAAAGAAAAAGATGCTATCTACGAAAACCCAAACGCAACAGAAGAGGATTATCTGCGTGCAGGTGATTTGGAGGCAGAATTTGCAGACCTTAGTGGCTGGAACGCAGAGTCTGAAGCTGCAAAACTTTTGAGTGGACTTGGTATCAAAGAAGATTATCATTATACCTTACTTAAAGACTTAAATGGAAGTGAAAAAGTAAGAATTTTGCTTGCACAGGCACTTTTTGGAAATCCTGATGTTTTACTTTTAGATGAACCAACCAACCATTTGGATGTAGAATCTGTAATGTGGTTAGAGAATTTTTTAGCTGATTTCCAAAATACTGTTATTGTTATCTCTCACGACAGGCACTTTTTGGACACTGTTTGTACACACGTGGCTGATGTTGATTTTCAGAAGATACAACTTTTTGCAGGTAATTACTCTTTTTGGTATGAATCTAGCCAACTTGCTTCACGTCAGAAACAAGATGCTAATAAGAAAACAGAAGATAAACGTAAAGAATTAGAGGACTTTATACGCCGTTTTAGTGCCAATGCCTCCAAATCAAAA
>JAYVHJ010000049.1:0-7687 GCA_043771315.1 Raineyaceae bacterium | reverse complement strand
TTCTTGTGATAATAAATAAATAACAGGTATCAAAAACTCAAGATTTTCTTTTAGTTTTGGGATAATACCTATTCTATCTAGAATTTCATCATTTTCTTGGTATTTTCGTAGCAAATACCAACTTAACGGAAATAAAATGAGCAGCATCAGCCACCAAACACCAGTAATAGTTATCAAAAAACCAACAATAGCAGCTGTTACCCAACAACTCCGACTTGCCAGCGTTGTTTTTCGTATTTGTTTTTCTTGTATGGCAAATTGTATGTTGTATTCAAAAAGAAAATTATTCAGAAAAAGTACCCAATCTACTGCATTACGGCTTCCACTAATAATTTTTGAGTTTGTAATGGCTTTTTGTTCTGTGGTGAGCATACTTTTTTACTTGGTTTTGTTGTCGTTTTTGAAATAATTTTTTGAAATTTCCTATAAAAAGTCACGAAATTTAAACATAAATTTAGAAAATCAACACAACTTCAAAGTTTTTTTTTCGTATTAAAATAAATATTACTTTAAATATTACTTTAATTTTATTGTAATCTTTCTTATATTTGCGTAATTGTAACTAAAATATTGATTAGAATATTACTTATACAAGTTTGCACACCTTATTTTATATGAAAAAAATCTTAAACAAAATACTATCTATTTTTTTATTTCCTGCCACTATTACCGTCATTATTACGGTTATTTTTGCTGAAAATAATACCCTAAAAGCACAAAATCAGCTCGCAAAAGAAACTATCTACACACTAGAAGACGGAGAAAAACTGGGTAGTACAGAAAATTCTATGGGCGTTTATGGCACTAAATTAGGTTATTTGCTTGTCATTGAAAACGACAAAAAGGATGCACGAAAGTATATTTTCAATGACAAAACTTATGGTACTTACAATAGAAAAATTATTGAAAAACCGCAGTTAAATGACTATAATTGGG
Organism: Raineyaceae bacterium; assembly: GCA_043771315.1. Classification (GTDB taxonomy): domain Bacteria; phylum Bacteroidota; class Bacteroidia; order Cytophagales; family Thermonemataceae; genus JANYGM01. The sequence continues at coordinate 6,751 of JAYVHJ010000049.1, read as the reverse complement.
GTTTTGCAGACACACGAGGCGACAGTAGCCTTGTCATTTTTAATGGAAATAATGAAGGAAAGTTTGGAACAGGCAAACACACGTCTGATTTGAGAAGCACCAAAAATTTGCGTGCTTATACCGTTTATGATGAAGCAACCGCAGAAACGAAAGTAGTTATCAATGCCGTAGAATACGGACCTTATCAAAATTTGGTACGTTATTACCTTAGTCCTGAAGAAGATACGTGGGCAGTAAGTTACTACGAAAATCAAGGAAATTATTATAATTTTTTTGTGAAATTTAGTACAGGACTTAGAATAGGACCTTTTACGAAAATTCATAATTTTGTTTTATTGAATAACGAACATTGGATTGTAGAGGCTGAAAAAAAAGATACACCACCACAAAAATACCTTATACAAACGCATAAAGGGGATTTAGGGCTTTTTGATAAGGCACTCCAAGGAAAAGATTATGCACCTTATAGTGACCTTATTTATACTAATCTGAATTTTGGTAAAAATGTTATTAAAGACCAAAAAATCTATTATATGGTCAATGGAGAGCTTTTTGGTGATGGACTTTATACGGATTTTATCAAACAAGTGGATTTGGGTGCAAAGTTAGACCGTTTTAACTACGTGGTGGGCAATGATAACCAACTGATTTTCAAAGGAGAAAAGTTTTTTACCAAAAATGTGACAAAATTCACTATTAGCGACAGTCGTAATAGTGTGGCTATTGTAAAAGCCCAAAATGCGACCACAGATATTTTGAACATCAACGAAAAAGTACAAGTGGGTACATTTGGTAAAATTACGGATATTGCGTTTATTCCTGATACTGAAAATTTTTACTTTTGGACAAAAAACGTTGATAATTCACACACTTTGCACTTACGTATAGGCGCACAAACTGCTAACCAAGGTACATATAAGGTAAAACCTGATTTGATGGGAAAAATGCCTCCTGTGCAGTTTACGCCAAGTATGCGTCATTGGGGCTTTGTTTATTTGAATGATAAAAATGAGCAAAAAGTTGTGGTAAATAAGCAAGAATATGATACAAGTTTTATCAATAGTGTAGCACTCTTTGGAGAAGGAAGAGAGGAGTATGCTACGTGGTTGAGTTTAGACAAAGATAAAATTATTTTGAATAAAATTAGCTTTTAACTTCTTGCTAATTCCGTTAAAACAACAGAAAGCCACACAATTTGTGTGGCTTTCTGTTTGGCATAAGGATAGAATATATAATTATATTATTCCGTTTACAAAGGCAAACAATCACCTTGTAAAAGTTTCATTTCCAAATTAAAAATACCTATCCAAGTGCCACCAGAGGTTTTACAATCTGCATCAGGTCCAATATTGGGCGTTAGTCTTCCGTCTCCTTTGTCGTAGGCTTTTGTAGCTCTAAATTGGATACTCCCGTTAGACAAAAACGTAATTGGATTAGTATTATTATCTTCATTGCGAAGTGTGTTTGTTGTGCCATCATCTAGCTTACAACCTACAAATGTTGCTGCTTGTATTGTTCCATTAGCAGGATTTATTTTTGCCAAAAACATAATTTTAGGTCCTCCGCCACTACCATAACTTGTTTGGAAACAACCTGTAGTAGCCCTATAATCAGTATTTCCGCCTGTGCAACTAAACGCTACCACCAAATTATCTCCTTGAATATTTAATGCTACACCACGAGCATCATCAGGGGATTTGTCATAATATTTTGACCACACAATTTGCCCATTTGTTTCTTTTAGTACATAGGCATCTTGGTTATTGCTAGAAACTTGTGCATAACCCACTGTATAACGGTCTGTACCCACTGTAATAGATTTTTCAGAGCCTGTATTGCGACTAATATTTTCAATTTGTGCATTGGTACTTACATCAGTTTTTTTGCAGCCTGTAACACTAATAATAGCTCCAATGACAAGGATAGAAAAGATAATAGTGTTTTTTTTCATAAAATTAAGATAAGAAAAAATAAATAAATATATATTTAGGTAACGGAATTTTATTAAAAAAGTTTTAGAAAGATTATTTTTCTGTTTCTGTTTTCTTTTCAATTTTTTCAAGTTGTTTTACTCGCTTTCCTACTTGTTCAATAAATGCTTTTGAGAGTTTTTGAGCAGCTTTTTCTATTTCTGGGCTGATATTTTTGGTGCTTTCTTCATCAAAGTCTGCAAGTGCTTCACGTATATAATTGCGTAGGGCGAATTCTACGTGAGGGGTAAGTGTGTTGTTTTGCATAGATTTATATATTTAATTGCTTGATAGTGGCTGAAATAACTATACAAAACTACTATTTAAAATTGAGATAAAAAAATAATAACTTTTTTAATAACTTTACTTTGTTTTTTAGAGTAAATATTTTATATTTGTAAATAAAATATTTAGCAGATTTTTCTAAAAATAATCTACTAACAGCTAAATAATATCCTAAAATATTGCTGAAAATCAAATAAGTGTAGTATTATTTTAAGATAGTTTTGGACTAAAAAAAATTACAAAAAATCAGAAAAATTTTAAAATATCTCAAAAAATCTGTAAAATACTTAAAAAAACGCTATAAATGTATGAAAGAATTATTAAAAAATATCAACAAAGCATTTGATAACAAAATCCGCTTGTCAGTAATGACTGCGCTTTTATATCATAGCAAAGGCTTGACATTCAACCAATTAAAAGAACTTTTGGGGGCAACAGACGGGAATTTGTCTAGTAATACAATGGTTCTGGAGGATAAAGAATACATTGCTATTCAAAAAATATTCATCAAGAAGAAACCAAATACCACTTATACAGTAACTGAAAAAGGTAAAAATGCTTTTTCTGTGCATTTGGAGGCACTAATGAAAATAGCTAATTATAAAGGCTAATTAGTTTTGAGTTATGAATTGTGAGTTAATACAAAAAACTTCACGAATAGTTGGAAACTTTCGTGAAGTTTTGTAATGGCTTAAAAAAGAATTATATGGCATTTTTTTCAGCAAGTGCCACTCTTACATCTTGTAGAGCTGCTTCTGTGAGGGGTTTTGTAATGAATTTGATAACGTGTTCGTTATCAACAATTCTTTTAATATCTTGTTTATTATCAGAACTTGACAAAATAACAATTTTGCATTTGTTTTTAACTGCGTCAGGGAACATTTCAAACTCAAATAAGAACACAAAACCATCTACAATAGGCATATTAATATCCAAAAATATCAAATTTGGGAGGTTTTCTGGGGTATTTTGCTCTTGTTCCAGGTATTGTAAAGCACTTTTACCAGAATTTTTTATTTCTACTCTTTGAGCAAATTTTGTTATTTCTATGATGCGTTTACTGATAAAGTTGTCTGTATCATTGTCATCTACAAGCATTACAAGGTCTATTGGTTTTTCCATTGCGTGGGTCATTGCGTGAGTTTGGCGTTGTTTTTGTTACTTTAACTGGTTTAATTTTGTTAGTACCTGCAAATTTAGTAAACTTTTTAGATATTTATCAAAAAAATTATCTAATTTTTCTAAAATCTAAATAACAGTATAAATAATCTAAAAATAATTCAAAAAAAAACAAAAAAATGTTTGATAATGCGTAATTATTGTTACATTTAAACCAAAACATAAAACCTAAAAAATAGTTTTATAATTGCTTATAAAAATATCTAATAAATCATTGTTACTTTATCATTATGAACGCTAACAAACTTATAAATGGCATTATTCCTATCCTAAAATCAACTGATACTGCCCAACGTGCCTTAGATTTGATGGAAGAATTGCAACTGCATTTTTTGCCCATAGAAGATGAATTAGGGATTTTTAGGGGAATGGCGGAAGAAGATAAATTACTTGATTTGTATGATACAGAGGCACTTTTTGCGGATATATATGTTGGTGCATCAGGTGCATATACTTACGCAAATGAACATTTTTATGAGATTTTGAGGGTAGCACAAACCAACAAAACAGATATTATAGCCATCTTAGATGAGGATAACAAAATTATTGGGAGTGTTTTGCTCAAAGAAGTTATCAATCATTTTGCCCAAAGTTATGCCATACAGCAGGAAGGAGGCATTATTGTTCTTTCTATGAGTCAAATTGATTATTCTTTGGCAGAAGTTAGCCGACTTGTGGAGAGTAACAATGCAAAAATTTTGACTATGTTTGTGGAAGCAGACGACAAAAACCCTTTTTATCTGCAATTAACCATCAAAATCAACCAAACAGACATCAGCAGGGTAGTGGCTACTTTTGAAAGATTTGGCTACAAGATTATAGAAAAATTCGCAACCACAACACTTGCAGACGTGGATTATTCTCGTCTGGATATGCTTTTAAAATACTACGTTTAAATTTTTAGGTACGAGGTACGAGGTACAAAGTACGAAAATAAAAGAAAATAAAGAAAAAATATCTCGTACTTCCAACCTCAAACCTCGTATTTAAAAAAAATGAATATTGCAATACACGGAAGAAATTTTAAGCCAGAGGCAACAGCTTTCATACAAGAAATGTTTGACGAATTGGCACAGAAAAATGTAGAAATACTTATTTCGGAGCAGTTTTTTAAGTTTTTGAAGAAAAACCGTATCAAAAATATTGGTAAAAATTATTACAAAACCCAGCAAGACCTCCAAAATATGGATTTCTTTTTTAGTTTGGGTGGAGATGGTACGCTTTTGGAGTCGGTAACCCATATTGGCGCACTAGAAATACCTATTTTGGGTATCAATACAGGGCGTTTGGGTTTTTTGGCAACTACCTCGCCAGAAGAGATAAAAATGGCTATCAATAATCTTTTAAATGGCTATTATTCTTTTGATTACCGTTCACTTATTCACCTAGAAACTAGTTCTGATTTGTTTTCTGGTGTTAATTTTGGTTTGAATGAGTTTACTGTTACCAAACGAGATAATTCTTCTATGATTGTGGTACATACTTATATCAATGGGGAATATCTAAACTCTTATTGGTCTGATGGACTGATAATTTCCACGCCTACGGGTTCTACGGGCTATTCTTTGAGTTGTGGAGGTCCTGTGATTTTGCCACAATCCAAAAATTTTGTGATTACGCCTATAAGTCCGCATAATTTGACGGTGCGCCCTATGGTTATTGCAGATGATAGCGTGATTTCCATTGAAATTGAGGGTAGAAGCAAGAATTTTCTGGTTTCTTTGGACTCTCGCTCACGTGTAACAGATGCGAGTATAGAACTTGCTGTTAGTAAAGAGAAATTTAGGGCAAAATTGATTAAACTAAATGACAAAAATTTTCTTAGTACATTGCGCAGTAAGCTGAACTGGGGTTATGATGTGAGAAATTAAATTGTGAATTTTAAATTGTGAATGAATACAAAATACCACTGATTGTCCATTCATTTGTATTAAAATCCTGAAAGGATTTAATATTCATAGCCGTAAGTTGTACTTACGGAACGAGGTAACAGTGTATTAAAAACAAATTATTTATCAATATTTCCTAAAAAATCCATTTCCAAAAGTATAGGGCAATGGTCAGAGTGTTTAGCCTCTGATAAAATATGACTTTTACTAAGATAAGTAGCCATATTTTGGCTGGCAAACTGGTAATCTATCCTCCAGCCTAAGTTTTTGCCACGAGAACCCGCTCTATAGCTCCACCAAGTATAATTATGTGGTTCTGCGGAAAAATGACGAAAAGTATCTACAAAACCAATCTCCAAAAATTCTGTTAGCCAACTACGTTCTTCTGGTAAAAAACCAGGATTTTTAGCATTAGCCTTTGGGTTATGAATGTCTATGGCATTATGGCAAACGTTAAAATCTCCACAAATAACAAGGTTTTTTGTATCTTCTAAAATTTGTTTGATATAAGGATAAAAATCTTTCAAAAACTGAATTTTAAATGCTTGACGTTCAGGGCTAGATGCACCAGAAGGAACATAAACAGACATTACAGAAAACGGAACGTAATTATTTTTGTCGTTTCCTTCAAAATCAATACGCAAAATACGCCCTTCATTGTCATAATCAGCTATATCACAACCAAAAATGATGTTTTTGGGAATTTCTTTTGTCAAAATAGCCACACCACTATAACCCAGTTTTTGAGCAGGATAAATATAAATATGATAGCCCAATTCCTCAAATAAACTCACAGGAATATCTTTAAAAGTTGCTTTAATCTCCTGCAAACAAATAATATCTGCATTAGTTGCTTTTATCCATTGCAACAGATTTTTTTTCAAAGCTGCCCTAATTCCATTCAAATTATAAGAGATAATTTTCATTTGTTTTTTTTACTAATATTTTTATTGGCAAATTTAAGAAAGATTATTTACTTTTTTGTCTTTTTATGCGTGATTTTGTAGTTTTTCTGCTATTTTGGTGTACCAGAACTACAAAATAGCACTAATAACATTTATTTAGGAAATGAAGATAAATTTGGTTTTATTGCAGGACAAATACACAAGAAATACATTGTTTGACGTAGTTCGTTGTGAGTGTCGCTAACGCTAAAACACCCATAACGGCAGAAATCATACTTCTCGGATGGATAATACACGTGTTATTAAATAAGAATAGGAATGAAAACTTTTTTTTTGAATATTTTGAAATTAGAAAATCGCATGAGTTTATTTAGTTATATAATTATTATTGCAATTATGGCAACTGTATTTTACTCTGGGTATACTAAATATGTGAGAAATAATTTACTTGGAGAAAAATCTACCTATGTTATAGCTACATACATACAAATGACTAATGGTCCTACTGCTCAATTTGAATACT